>JAFGIX010000069.1 GCA_016929395.1 Candidatus Zymogenus saltonus | reverse complement strand
TTTAGCCGTTAAAAGAAGCACAAATCCTACATCATCTTACCCCTTTTTACGACTATAAAAGTTGCACTTGTGAGTTGAATTCACCTCAAGAAATTAGAGAATTTATGACAATATTAAGGAGGGATTAAATTTATATCTTTCATTTCTATCAATCCAACTCCGCGCACGCATCCGCCTCACCCATGTCGCAAGCCTTCCTGAAGTCTTCAAGTGATTTCTCTTTTTCCCCCACAGCCCGGCGGTTCAGCCCCCGGGTGTAGTAGAAGGGGGCGTGGTCCGGATAGAGGGCGATGGCCTTATCAATATCGGACATCGCGTCGTCGTATCTCCCCCGCTCCCTGTAGAGGTCCGACCTGAGGCCGAGGGCAAACGGGTCGCCGGGGTTGAACTTCAGAGCGACCGAAACATTATTCATTGCCCTATCGTATCTCTTCATAATATAGTAGGTCCGCCCCAGGGCGGTGTAGGTGTTGACATCGTTGGGATTGATGCCGATGGTTTTGTTGAAGTCCGCAATCGCCTCGTCGTACTTTTTTTGGTCCCTCTTTGTAACTCCCCTGTTGTAGTAGGCCAGGGTATTGTTGGAGTCAATGCTTATGGCCTTATCGAAGTCGCCGACCGCCTCTTCGTACCTCTCCTGCTTCTCGTATACGCATCCTCTGTTGTTGTAGGCCATGATGTAATTGGGGTCGATGTTTATCGCCTTCGTGAAGTCGGCGATTGCCTCATCGTATTTTTTAAGCCCGTCGTACACGATCCCCCTGCCGTTATATGCCAAGGCGTAGTCGGGGTCGATCTCTATCGCCTTTGTGTAAAACTCGATCTTCTTGTCGAGGTCATTCTCTTTAAGACCCCTGTTGAACCAGTATTCGGGGTTTTTAGCGCACCCCAGAACAAGCGCCGCCAAGACGACGCCCGCCGCAAACAGGAGCAGCAGGGATTTATAGATCTTCATCTGCCCTCCAAGGAAACAGTGAAAATGGAGACAACGAGTTAGAACAGCACCTTCGACTCGGTCCAGCCGGCGCGCACCACCCGCCAGTCGCCCTCCTCCCGCTTCAGCTTCAGATCGAGGACGTAGCCGCTCCCGGACTCCGGGATGATCTCGGCGCCACCGGTGAATACCAGCTTGACAACGGCCATAGCATCGTCTCCCTTTACTTCGACCTTAATATCCCGAATGAAAATCCCGATTTTTTCGTACCCCTGAAAGTAGACAAACAATAGCCCCTTGATCTGGTTCCTGTCGTTCCCTTCCCTGTCCTTGTACGACTCGGAAACGTGTTTCAACACGCCCCTGATATCCTTGGCCTCCGCCTTCTCCGCTGCGTCCCTGATCAACGCCTCGATCTTCTCCTCGTCGGTGGGCTCCTTGCCGCAGGTGGCAAGGGCAAGGGCCGCCGCTACAAGAATGAGAAACGCGACAATCTTGTAGAGATTGGCTTTGTCGGATAATGTTTTGACGCTCATAAAGACCCCCAAGATATTTTTTAATTGACTAAATGTATCACAGATACTTTTTGGTGTCAATTTCGGCGGCGGTTTTACTAAAAGTCGTTTCACCCCTTTCTTGACACACGCCCCTTTTTCTGGTATTTTTTTGTCTAACATCTTTAATGGATTCCATATCTATTTGGGAGCAAAAACAAGGGAGTAACATTATATGTCATTCCCTTGGGAAGCGGGAATCCAGCCTGTCCCTGCGTATGTAGGGATGAATATCTATCTGGATTCCCGATCAAGTCGGGAATGACAGAATAATGGATTACCAATAGAGTTGGGAATGACAGGATATTTGATCCCCGATCGAGTCGGGAATTACGAAATAATCGTTCCCCTTGTCAAACGGGGAATAGAAAACAAGTAGTGTTCTTTTTCATACACCTTTTTCGTGAGGCCTAAAATGGCTATTAATCGTGATCTTATCGGAAAGACGTTCGGGCCGGTGGACGGGGAGGTCGTAAACAGGGAGGCGATCTACTACGCCCTGGCGACCAACGACTACAACGAGGCCTATATCAACGGGGCGAGAGAAGGGGGAACCGTGGCCCCTCCCCTCTATGCCGTCAGCAAGGACATCGGGGCCAAGGGGATAATGGAAGTGCTGAAGGAGCCGACCCTCGGGATCAACTGGGCGTACGTCGTCCACGGGGAGCAGTACTTCGAGTGGCCCAAGCCCCTTATCCCAGGGACGAAGCTCAAGACCACGGCGACCGTAAAGGACGTCATCGACAAGGGAACCGGCGAGCTTTTAGAGGTAAAGGTGGACTCGGTGGACGAGGCGGGCGATCTCGTGATGAGTTTGGTTATCGGCTTTTTCGAGCGGTGGCCGGATGCCAAGAGGGAGAAAAAGCCGGCCGTCGAGGAGAAGGCGGAGGAACCGAATATCCTCTTCACGGAAGAGATGAAGGTCAAGCTGGGGCAGACCTACATCTACGCGGAGCCCTCGGGCGACCACAACCTGATACACGTCGATCCCGACTTCGCGGTAAAGGTGGGGCTTCCCGGCATAATCCTCCAGGGGCTCTGCACCATGGCCTTCGTCCAGAAGGCGGTTGTGGACAACGCCTGCGGCGGCGACCCTACGAAGCTGAAGAAGCTCAAGGTTAGATTCTCGAGGAACGTCCTGCCGGGAGACACGGTAATCACCAAGGGTTGGCTCACCGAGGACAAGGGTGATACCAAAATAGTCGGCCTCGAGGCCGCGGTCAACAGGGGGGACGTGGTAATCAAGGACGCCTGGGCCGAGGTGGCGAAGTAAGGGAAACTTCGCAACGGGCATTCGAGGTTTGAGGCGACTCCGACAATCCATGTTAAATCGTGGATTTGACGAAGACCATGACCATAAATAGGGTTCAAATTTTTTGTCAAGTTACACATTATGCATGACATGACATTAGTAATAACCGGATATGTTGCATCCACCATCTTTTTCATCGTCCTCGTCTTTATCATCTATCGATCGAGGCGGGCAAAGATGAAGGCCCAACCACTCTATCCGGGACAGGCCAAGGTCGGCCTCTTTACCGGCAGGGCGAAGAAGGCGTTGATAGCCTTTGCCCAGACGAGGGGGCTCACGATCATTCCGGACGACCGGAGCGGCGACCTAAATGCGAGGATCACACAGAGCTTCGGTCTTCCGGATATGGGAAATATCGAGGACATTGTCAAAATTCCCCTCTCCAACGGGGAGGGCTATCTTTACACCCGTTTCCAGGAGACGAGTGATTCTTCATCCGAGACGGCATCGGTATCCGAAAGCCAGTATATCGTCGTGTTCACCGATATACCGATAGCCGAGCGGACCTTCGTGGTTCAGCACATCCCCCTAAAGGGGAGGCTCGCCAAGGCCGTGATCAATTTGGTACTGAACAAGGTCTTTGGGGCGGGAAACGTCGAGCTTATGGAGATAGAGGAGCGCTTCCCCGATTTTGCCAAGGTATACAACGTCTTCACCGAGGATGTGGAGGGCGCGGAAAGGGCGATACTCACGGCCGACGTAATGTTGGTACTTATGACGCACCCTGGGAATAAGCCAGCAAACGTATGCTTTGCCCCTTCGGGATTCGGTATAGTCATCGAGACGAAGATGAAGCGCGCAGAGGAGATAGAGCGTTACGTCACTTGGTCGGAAACCCTCGCCCGGGCCTTAAGCGATATGGGTAAATTTTAAACTTATAAAGCCGTCGCATTTCAGGTTATTGATTTCGCTCTTATGAAGCACTTTAGACGGACACTTAACGGTACCTTTAATTTTACATCAAATCGACAAATTTGAAGGGGCTTTCGGTGTCTAAAACCGAAAACATCATCATTGTTATAATTCTCGTTGTTGTCTTCTACTCCGTCTTTCACTATATTGTTTATAACGTCAGGAGACTGAAAAGGGCGGTCTCCTCTTACGCCAAGTCGAGGGGGCTTTCGGTCGCCGAGAAGGACGAAGACAACGCCTTTGGTAAGATGCTGGAGGATAGGCTCAGCGTTCCACCGGGAGGGGTGTACGGGGACATCATCAGGCTTCCGCTGTCCGAGGGGGAGGGTTATTTCTACAGCGGGTACAAGGGGGTCGAGAGCGGCTCGAAAAAGGGGGCCAGCGACGAGAACCTGAAGTATTTCATCACTGTATTTATGGAGATTCCCATATTGGGGCCCGTTTTTCTCTTTTCCCACTCCGAGGTAAAGGGGAATCTTTTAAAAAAGATGTTTCTACTCGCGATATCGATAGTTCCCGGGCCGGGGGGCAAGAAGGCCCTCGATATTGAGGAGCGGTTCCCGGAGTTCGCCAAGACCCACACAATCTTTGCCGTAAACAGCGAGGATGCCTTTGACGTAATCCTCACCGCCGACGTGGTCGCGATCCTCATGGCCCGGCTCCCCCACACCTATTACAACATCTTGTTTTTACCGGGAGGCCTTATCGTGGAGATCACCCCCCTTTTCAAGAGCTCCGCCGATGTGGAGGTTTTCGTAAGGCTCGCCGAAGGCCTCGCCCGGTATATGGGAGTGAGGGACGATTTTTAAGGGCGGTTTTTTCAATTAAAATAGATCGAATATCAAAATAGAACTTTAACTAAAAAGAGGTTTTTATGAAAAAGGCAGCGTTTACGATCCTCGCACTGATTTTTGTCCTGGTGGTTTTTTGTCTCTACTTCGTCAGGATAAACTCGGTGAGCGATGGATCAAACTTTATGCCCGAGGCAAAGGTAATCGATTCCCTAAAGATGCTTGAAATAGCCGATGAGGACGGCGTTTCGAAATTCGGCGACGCCTCCTTGAGAAGGGAGGGGGGAAACAACATAATCAAGCTCAAGGGGACGCCCTACGAGATGGGCTATCAGCATGGAAAACTCTTGGCCGATGAGATCAGGGAGGGTTGTGTTCCCCTCTTTTCCGATCCGATCTCCAAAAACGTCCAGTACGCCGAGAAGCCGGCGTGGATGAGGTGGCTCCTAATGAAGTACCTCGAGATAAAGATCTTTGCTCCGATTGAGGCTAACACCCCCGGAGAATACCTCGAAGAGATAAAGGGGATAGCGGACGGGGCCGGCCTCGACTACCGGGACGTCTTTATCGCCAACTTCTACTCCGACCTCTCCATGGCCATGGTTCCGGGGGTGATCGGTAAAAAGGCGATCGACTTCGGGCTCGTCAAAGACGCCGGGGGGTGCTCCAGCTTCGCCGCGGCGGGAAGGGCGACCGCGGGGGGAAAGCTCGTCTTCGGGAGAAACACCGACTATTCGGGACAGGGTCTCTGGGGGCCTAACCAAACGATCTTCTTCTGCGAGCCGGAGGACGGCTATCGCTACGTGAGGGTCTCCACGGCGGGGCTTATAAAGTGCAACTCCGCCATGAACGAGATGGGAATGGTGATCGGAGGGCACTTCATGGGATACGACGGGGCAGACCCCGCTGGTGTCTCCTTTACAATATTTGAGAACATGATCATGAGGGGGGCAAAGGACATCGACGGTGCGGCCGAGATCCTGAGGGAGAACAAAAGGGGCGGCGCCTTCGGGTTTCTCGTAGCCGACGGTAAGACGAAGGAAGCCGTCGTCTTTGAATCGAGCCCAGACCTTTTGGGGATAAGGAAAATGGAGAGAGACTCCATAGCCCTGACCAACTTCGCCACGACTAAAGAGCTTGAAAAAGTAGATCTTATGGCGAGATACAGCCTTGTCATGAGGAACCTGATGGGGAGGTACGTGAGGCTCACCCGGCTGATAGAGGAAAATTACGGGAGGATCACGCCGGCCCTGGCCGCTGAGTTCATGAGCGACCACATCGACCCGATCTTGAACGCCGAGAGGAGCTTCGGGCACACCGTCTGCGGCGCAAACAACGTGACCTCGGTAATATTTTTGCCGGCGGACGGCTTCTTCTGGACCGCGGCGGGGAAAGAGCCCGCCTGCGCAAACGAATACATCGGATTCGACTTCTGGGCGGAGTTCGAGGAAAAGCCCTCAAGGGTCTACCCGAAGATTCTTTCC
Organism: Candidatus Zymogenus saltonus; assembly: GCA_016929395.1. Taxonomy (NCBI): domain Bacteria; class Deltaproteobacteria; order Candidatus Zymogeniales; family Candidatus Zymogenaceae; genus Candidatus Zymogenus; species Candidatus Zymogenus saltonus. Next base: position 63,830 of record JAFGIX010000069.1, on the reverse strand, counting down.
AGCTACCGGTGGAAGAGCAGCGCCAAGAGGGACGGATTTTCCTCATACATGGACGCATACATTGCCTATGAAGACGACTTCAGGAGAATCCGCGAGGCGCTGGCGATGCTGGAGGGGGCCATGGCGCAGGACACTGAAGAGCCCGCCTACTACCGGATGCTGGCGAGGCTCCTGATCGTCATGGGCGACTACGAGGGGGCGGAAAAGCTCCTTCAAGACTCCCTCGAGCTACCCCAGACGCTAAACGAGAGGGGCCTGGCCTGTCTCCTCTCGGGGCAGGCCCTTGACCTCATGGGGAAGCGGGACGAGGCGGTCTTGAAATATAAAGAGGTAATTGCTCTTAAGGAAGAGGCAAAGGACGATCATCTGAGCGGATTAAACGGATTTCTTACTGCCTACGCCGAGAAGTGCCTCGAAAGACCGTTCTCAAGGGAGATGATCCTAAAGGACATCCCCATAGCCTTCAGCCTCCAGGCGGGGTTGGAATAGTTAATAGAAGTCAACAGGCCGACAAGCAAAGAGGGCCCCGAATTTTCCGGGGCCCCCTTTAGACCACCAAATGATCCCTCCCGTCGCTATTTCTTCTTATCTATCTTTTCGAGCTCCATGGCCCTGAGCTCCTTTCTCAATATCTTTCCGACGGCGCTCTTGGGTAGGCTGTCAGTAAACTCGATCAGCTTCGGGACCTTGTATTTGGCGAGCTTCTCCTTGCAGTAGTCGATCATCTCCTCCTCTGTCGCGGTCTCCCCCTCCTTGAGGACTACGTAGGCCTTGACGGTCTCCCCCCGGTATTCGTGGGGCACGCCGATGGTGCAGGCCTCCACCACCTTCGGATGCTCAAAGAGGACCTCGTCGATGTCTCTGGGGTAGATGTTGTAACCGCCGGCGATTATCATGTCCTTCTTCCGATCCACGATGTAGAAATAACCCTCCTCGTCCATGGTCCCAATGTCGCCGGTGTATAGCCAGCCGTCCTTTATCGCCTTTTTCGTCTCCTCCGGTTTTTTGTAATACCCTTCCGTGACCTGGGGACCCTTGATAATAACCTCCCCCGGCTCTCCGATTGCAACCTCCTTCTTGCCCGTATCGATGTCTACAATCTTGACCTCGGTATTAGGCACGGGCAGCCCGATGCTTCCAACCTTTGTCTTTCCGCCGAAGGGATTGATGTGGGTCACCGGCGTCGTCTCCGAAAGCCCGTACCCCTCGCATATCTGGGAGCCGGTGGCCTCCTCGAACTCCTTGATGACCTCCAGGGGCAGGGGGGCGGCGCCGGAGAAGCATCCCTTCAGCGAGCTCAGGTCGTACTTGTTGAAATCCGGATGCCTGAGCATCCCGATGAACATCGTCGGGACGGCTGGGAGAAAGGAGAGCTTGTGCTTGTCTATCGCCTCGAGGATCGGCTGGGGCTCCGGCCTGGGGATATACGCCCCCGCCCAGCCGTTCCATATGCCGAAGTTCATAACGCACGTCATCCCGAAGGAGTGGAAGAATGGGAGGCACGCAACGGCCGACTCCTCCCCCTGAACGAAGCTCGGGTACCAGGCGGAGATCTGCTGGACGTTTTTGCTAAGGTTCCCGTGGCTCAACACGACTCCCTTGGAGACGCCGGTCGTCCCCCCCGTGTACTGGATCGTCCCCATATCATCGAAGGTGAACTTGACCTTCGGGGGATTCGGCTTGTTCTTCCTTATGAGGTCCAAAAACTCGAAGACATCCTGGGTTTTTTCGATCTTTCTGAACATCGCCTTCTTGACGTGGGGAAAGAGCTGTTTTTTCGGAAAGGGAAGGTAGTCGTTTATGTGGCAGACGATTATCTTCTTTAACTTGGTCTTGGGCCTCAAAGCTATCATCCTGGGCGCCAACAGGTCGAGGGTGACAAGATATTCCGATTCCGAGTCGTTCAGTTGATACTCAAGCTCGTGGTCGGTGTAGAGGGGATTGTTGAGAACGAGGGTGGCGCCGGCCATCATGGCACCGTAGTAGGCGATGGCCATCTGGGGGATATTCGGGAGGAGGGTGGCAACCCTGCTCCCCTTCTTCACGCCCATCCCAGCCATTGCGGTCGCAAAGCGCTTGACAATATCCCCGAACTCCCCGAACGTGATCGTCTTGCCCATGAAGTACGCGGAGGGGTTGTTCGGAAACCTCTTCACCGTCCGCTCCATCGCCTCGACGATCGTCGTATCTTCAAACTCGATAGTCTCGGGAACCCCCTCGGGGTAAAACTCCACCCACGGCTTCTTAGATGTTTTTGCTTCGGTCTTCTTCTTTGCCATGATCTCCTCCTTAATATAATTTCAATTATTAACTATATATTTGGTCAATCTTCCTCCGGAATAAATCATACCGTAAAGGTGATATTCAAAAAGATATGCATAAATCCGAATGTGTAGCTAATTTTATATAAGAATAAAGCGTAATGTCAAAGAAAATCTTGAATTTATCAAAATCTTTTGTTATACAGTAACGGACTAATCCCGGGACCCGAAAAGACTGGGAGTGGGAAAAGATGACCGGCTCTAAAAACATAAAGGGGCGAAAACGATAAAGAATCCCCGTTGTCTCAAAAAAAATCTCTTAAAATCGTTTTTTTAGCTTTTCATACAGATGAGGAAGCTCATCCATACAATGTGAATTCCATGAATAAAAGGCACGATTACTACAACGACATCAGGCTTATAAAGAGCGTCCGCTCTGCCGTCGGCGTTATTCTGCTTATAGTCCTTCTCCTCATGTTCCCGATCTTCGCCGGGAAATATTTCGTTTACGTCGCAAACCTCATCCTGATAAACATCATCGTGGCGGTGGGGCTGAACCTCCTCGTGGGGTACACGGGGCAGATATCATTGGGACACTCCGGCTTCATGGCGGTGGGGGCATATTTTTCGGTCATGACTCTTATCCATCTCAAGCTTCCCTTCAACATCGAAACGCCGTTTATCGCCGCCGTCATCCTTTCGGGTTTCGTGGCATCGGTCATCGGTTTGGTGCTCGGATTCATCGCCCTGAGGACAAAGGGTCCCTATCTTGCCATAGTGACCCTCGGCTTCGGCATATTCGTGGAGCAGTCCCTCGTCCTGACCGAGTCGATAACGGGGGGAAGGAGCGGGCTTCGCACCCCCGCCATCAGCCTCTTCGGCCACTCGGTAACCGATGAGGTCTCGATCTTCAGTCAAAAGCTCTCAAGCGAAAATCAGGTCTACTTCATAATACTTTTGGCCGCGCTCTTGTTGATTCTCTTTGCGCTCAAGATCGTGAGATCTAAGGTGGGTAGGGCCTTTATCGCCGTAGGCGATAGCGAGGCGGCGTCTGGCGCCCTGGGGATCAACGTCACCCGCTACAGGACCATGGCCTTTGCCGTGTCAGCGTTTTATGTGGGGGTCGCCGGCGCCCTCCACGCGAACATGATGGACTTCATCGAGCCTTCCCAGTACGGAATCATGATCAACATCGACATGATCGCCATGATCGTGGTGGGAGGGCTCGGCTCAATTTTCGGCTCGATACTGGGGGCGGGACTTCTGACGGTCATCCCCCTCCTTTTTGCGAAGTACAGTTTTGCCAGCGCAATCATCTCAGGTGCCATAATGATCGTCATCGTTATCTTTCAGCCGAGAGGACTGAGCGGGATGCTGTCTCAACTGGCGCTCAAGATAAAGGGCGGAAGATTATACAGGGGGAAGAGAGTAAGATGAATACCCCGGAGACCATGGCATACCTCACGATCCAGGGGCTCGCCACCGGAAGCCTCTACGGGATGATTGCCTTGGGAGTCGTCATGATCTACAAGACGAACGATGTGCTGAACTTCGCCCACGGCAACATGGGGCTCTTCTCCACGTTTTTAATATACATGATGATGACAAAATATACGGGCCCCATATCGGCCCACCTTTTCGATTGGGCCTGCCGTATCGGCATCCTCGGCGGGCTTAACGTGGATAACTTCTCCATCTTAGCGTTTGCCCTCATAGCCGTCCTTACGGCCGTCTTCGCCTTTTTCTTCGGCGTGATCCTCGAGGTCGTCTTCTTGAGGCCCGCGAAAGAGCCGAGCCACCTGGGACTCATCGTCATAACCATAGGCCTCTGGCAGATACTGGACGGCACCATAATCGGGCTCTTCGGGACGGAGGTCTACGCCATGCCGCCGCCCCTGAGCGACTTCAAACTGTTTAAGCTGGGAAAAATCCCAATAGACCAGCTCGATCTGATTATCCTTGGGATAACCAGCTGCATTATCGTCGTCCTCTACCTCTTTTTCAGATTCACGAGGCTGGGGATAGCGATGCGGGCGACCTTTCAGAACAGGGAGGCGGCGGGCCTCATGGGGATAGGCACCAGGACCATCTTCGCCGTCACTTGGGGGATAAGCTCGGTTTTGGCCGCCACAGCAGGAATACTGACTGCGGCCAAGCTCAACCTCGACAACACGGTTATACTGTTTCCGTTTCTCAAGGCCTTCTCGGCGGCGGTCCTCGGGGGGCTGGGGAGCCTCCCTGGGGTCATCATCGGGGGGTGGATGCTCGGCGTCTCCGAGAACCTCTTCGGGAGCTACATATCCATGGGATACAAGACCCCTTTCGCATTCATAGTGATCATCGTCGTTCTGATAATAAGGCCCGAGGGACTCCTTTCGACGCGGATAAAGAGGGGCGTTTAGATGTCATCAATGCCGATACTCAAGGTCAAGGAGTTGTCGATCTCCTTCGGAGGACTCCGCGCCCTGAAAGGTGTCTCGTTTGAGGTGAAAGAGGGGGGGATATTTTCCATCATCGGCCCCAACGGCGCCGGCAAGACCACGATATTCAACTGCATCGGCGGCCAGTGCAGGCCGGACTTCGGGACGATCCGCTTCAGGGATAGGGACATAACGGGATTCAGGCCCCATCAGGTGGCGAGACTCAAGATCGCGAGGAGCTTTCAGAACATGGGGCTTTTCCCCCGCATGACCGTCCTCGAAAACGTCCTTGTCGGCCGCCATATCCACACTGCCGGCGGGATTTTCAGGTCGATGCTGACCTTGAACAGAAGATGCGCAAAAGAGGAGATTGCCCAGAGGAAGGCAGCGGACGGTATAATCGACCTTCTCAACCTGATTTCGGTGAGGGACAAACCGGCGGGGGGGCTCCCCTACGGGACGAAAAAAACCGTGGAGCTGGCAAGGGCGATGGCGATGGAGCCGGAGCTTCTCCTACTGGACGAGCCGTCCGGCGGGATGAACGTCAGGGAGAGGGAGGAGCTGAAACACAGGATAAAGGATATAGCCGTCTCCAAGGATATTACCGTAGTCGTCGTCGAGCACGACATGAACCTCGTAATGGACATCTCGGATGAGGTCCTAGCCGTGAACTTCGGCGAAAAGATTGCCCAGGGCACGCCGGAAGAGATACAGAGAAACCCGGAGGTGGTCAGGGCATATCTGGGAGAGGAAGCGCGGATATGATTCTGGATTTGAAGATGGGAGAGAAAAAAAGAGGGAGAGGCGTATCTAAAGGCGTCTCGCCCGAAAAAGGGGGCCGCAAAAGCCTTCTTGAGCTGACGGGGGTGGAGGTCCGCTACGACGCGTCTGCCGTCGTCTCCGATCTATCCATGAGCGTCGAGGAGGGGAGCGTGGTCGCCCTCCTCGGAGCGAACGGGGCGGGAAAGAGCAGCGTCTTAAAAAGGATCTCCGGATTGATCCGTGGCCGCAGAGATGAAGGGACGATCCTCTTTGACGGCCGTCCCATAGACTCCATGAGGCCGGAGCATATTGTCAGGGCGGGGATATCCTGCGTCCCCGAGGGGCGCGAGCTCTTCGGCGATCTCACCGTATCGGAAAACCTCAAGATGGGATCATATATCAGAAGGGAGAGGGCCGGGATAAAGGAAGACCTCGAAAGGGTAAACGGATATTTCCCTGTACTGAAGGATCGCAAGAAGCAGATCACGTCGACCCTCTCCGGCGGGGAGCAGCAGATGCTCGCCGTCGCCAGGGGATTGATGTCGAGGCCCAGATTGTTGATGCTGGACGAGCCGTCCTTGGGCCTCGCCCCGATGCTGGTCAAGGATATTTTCGGCATAATAAGGGAGATAAACAGGGAGGGGGTGACCGTTCTGATCGTCGAGCAAAACGCCAGGATGGCCCTTGAGGTCGCCGATTTCGGCTACGTCATGGAGACCGGGAGGATCGTGCTCGAGGGCACGGCCGAAAACTTGAGGGGAAACAACATGGTGAGGGAGTACTACCTCGGGGGACGGAAGAAATAAAGGGCGATTTTAAACTCCCCGACACATCGTGGGCGATCCTTCCGCCATCTCAAGCCTCCCTCTCGTTTTATTTGGACGGGTACGATTTTTCTGTTATCATGATGTCTTAAACGGTAAAAAACAATTGCCCAAATTGATATGAAGAAAAAAAACAACGATTTCCCATGGGACATAAAAAATCCCGAGCAATACGGGGTTCACTTCGGCCCCTATGACGACAGTCGTTTCAAGCCGACCCGGCGGCTCATGTTCAAAACCGGGATACCGTCAATGATGCTGATAATCGGCTCCTTTTACAAGTCCTCCAAGGTGTACGTGATAGGAAAGCCCCTCGAAGATGAGCTTCTCTCAAAAGGGAAGGGGATCATCTATGCCCACTGGCACAGATACGCCCAGTATTATTTCATGTACGCAAGCCACAAACGCCACGTGATAATGAGCAGCCACAAGGACAGCGGCGAGGTGGGCGCCCGGACGATGAAATCGGTGGGGATACTAACGGTCAGGGGCGCACCAAAAAAGGTGAAGAAGGGCGGCAGGATAAAGGACATGAAGGGCAAGGAGGCCCTCGACGCCATGATCAAGCTCATCAAAGACGAGGGTTTCCACGCCGGGCTTACGGTCGACGGCCCCTCCGGGCCCGCCCTCGTTTTGAAGAAGGGTCTCGTTCACCTCGCCAGGGAGTCGGGATCTCCGATTTTGGTTATGAGCGCCGCGGCAAGGCCACACTTCACCCTTCCCACCTGGGACGGGATGTGGATGCCGGCGCCACTTTCCAAGATCGTATATATTTTTACTGGACCATTCTACGTCCCGAAAAACGCTGACGACGAGAAGATTGAGGAGATACGAGTCGAGATCGAGGGGCATATGAGGGAGGGTGTGAAGATGGCTGAGCTTTACTGGAAGGACACAGACATAAGGGGAAGGCTGGGAGAGCCGGTTAGAATCGAGACCTACTTTTCCCCGAAGTTTTGACGTGTTATCATTTGATATTTATCGTTTGATACTTTATCAAGATTATATCTTTTTAACCGGAGGCATTATGAAAGCAATTGTCTATAATTTCAGTATTCTTAGGTTCCTCGGAATGACGCTTGGGGGGATGATAACAAAAAGCGTAATGTGGAGCCCGATCTCGCCGATAAGGCTTGCCGAAGTCGAGGAGCCGACCCTCCCCAACGAGGACTGGGCGGTCGTCAAGACGAAGCTCTCAGGGATATGCGCCTCAGACATGAGCGCCATAAAGATGGCCGACAGCCCCACCCTGAGCCCGTTCGCCTCGTTCCCCTTCATACCGGGACACGAAAACGCCGGCACCCTGGCCGAGGTGGGAAGCGGCGTCAGGGGATTTTCAGCAGGCGACAGGGTGGTCGTAAACCCGGCCCTGTCGTGCGAGGCGAGGGGGATGGATGAGATTTGCCCAAGCTGCGCCCGGGGGGAGCCTTCCGTCTGCGAAAACTCGGCCGAGGGGAAAATCGCCAGGGGGGCGAACACCGGCTACTCAAATGAGACCGGGGGCGGCTGGAGCAAATATTTTCTCGCCCATAAATCCCAGATCTACAGGCTCGACGGCATAAGCGACGAGACAGCTGTGATGATCGACGCCTTCTGCTCGTCCCTCCACCCCGTCATGAATAACTTCCCGGACGACAGCGACACCGTAATCGTGATAGGGGCGGGGCCGCTTGGGCTCTCCGCGGTCGCTGCCATAAGGGGACTCGGCGGAAAGGCCAAGATCGTCGTGATCGAAGAATCGCCCTTCAGCGGCGGGATAGCGAAAGAGGCGGGGGCCGATATAGTCATCTACCCGGGCCGCGAGAAAAGGACGATATACGAGATAATAGCAGAGATGACAGGCGCAAGGGTCTACAAGCCGATTTTAGGCGATCAGATACTGATGGGGGGCGTTGACAAAATATTCGACACGGTCGGCCACGCCGCGACAATGCAGATGTCGCTGAGGCTCATCAGGACAGGGGGATTCTACGGGCTCATCGGCCTTGCCGCAACGGAAAAGGTTGACCTGACCCCCATCTGGTTCAAGGAGATCACCATGACCGGATCCCTCGGATACGGGATGCAGGACTACAAGGGAAAGAGCGTCTATACTTGGGATGTGGCCCTGGACCTGATAAGGGAAAAGAAGATAGACCTCGAAAAATATGTTACGCACAAATTCCCCCTGAAGGACTACAGGGAGGCGATAAAGGTAAACGTGTTCAAGGAGAGGTACGGGGCCGTAAAGACCGCCTTCGTCTTCGATTAGCCTGTTTACAGGAATCGGCCTCACATTTCTATAGCCCCGTTTTTTTACGATAACCTCGACCGGAGGACGGCGGATATTTAAGAAAGTCGGGTGCGGGTCAAGACTGTACAATTGACCCTTTTTTGGATTTATTATTTGTATAATATTGTGATTTGTACTTTAACTTTTTCCACCACCTCACCTCCCCAAAATACACCGGAACAGCAGTACAAAAAAAAGACTTGAATTTTTTGCTTTTTAAGTTTATAAAAAGAATTAAGTAAAAAAAACAGCATTAGAATCATTATAAAGCGGTATTTTACATAAAGGGACTTAATGAATCATATGAAAACTTGGGTTGCGATAATAATTTCGGACGAGAAGCTAAGGGGAGCCGTCGAGACCCTCCTCAGGGTTAACGACTCGGCCCAGGTCATAGGGATCTTTTCCGATGTGGAGGAGGCGACAACGGAGCTCGAGAAGCGGGGGAATGTTGTGGTCGTCCTCGGATTCTCCGGCGATCACAAGGCCACTATGAGACAGCTCAAGCTCGTTCAGCTCCACGGTCCTTACAAGGTCCTTGGGGTCGGGAACACCTCTGATACTGCCTCGAGCATGTTTGACGCATTTCGCCTCGGACTACTCGACTTCATCTCCCTTTCGGCCGATGAAATAAGAAATCCCTCAGACAACCTCCTAAAGGAGTTCATAAAATCGATCGACACCATTTCCAAAGCCGACATCACGAGGCTGAAAAGGGTAAAGCTCACCCTGTACGAAAAGCCGGGCTGGGAAAGCTGTAAAGACAAGCCGACCTATTTTCTGGTATTGGGGGTGCCCAGGGTCGGTATCTCCTCGGCCCTGAAGCTGGCCTCGACGCTCCCGAGGAGAAACGATACGGCCCTCTTTCTGTCACTACCCCTTCCCAAGGAGATTATTGAGAAATTCATATCGAAATTTGACAGGTACACCCAATGGTCGATCAAGGGCGCCGTAGCGGGGGAGAATATTGTCGGGGGGGTCTGTTACACGACGTCTTTGGGGGATTCTTTCGGGATTAAGGGCACCGTCGACGGCGGCGGCAAGCTGGTCTCGCTGCCTTACAAAACCGGGACCATCGATACGATGATGAAGAGCACGGCCGAGGCCTTCGGGGATCTGGTCATGGGAATCCTCGTGGAGGGAATCGGCAACGACGGAATTCAGGGCCTCAAGGCGATAAAGGATCGGGGGGGCACCACAATAGCCATCAGCGAGGGCGGGGGAGTGCTTCCGATAGTCGGGGAAAACGCGGTAAGGGAAGGCGCCGTGGATCTTATGGCGGACATAGATAATCTGCCGAGGATTCTCGAATACCTCATGGGAGACGTCTATGACATGGTCAATCTAAACGGCCTTATTAATGTCTCTTGAAAACGTGTATAAGGATCTATTCTTATGTCTCTTATAGATGAGCTGGAAACTATAACCGGCAAAATGTCCCCCAGGTTCATGGCCGACGTAAAGACAAAGCTTGAAGGCGCAATAGAAGATCCATCGCCAAAAAACGTAATGGGGCTCAGAACCGAGGTCAACGAGTTTATCTGGGCCGTCAGGATGACCGGCATCGAGGAAATCGAGGATTCCCTTATAGACTTAACCGACATCCTCGACAGTCCCGGAGAGATAGGCGAAAACCTGGTCAAATTCAAGGGTAGATTTAAAGAGCTCGAGAAAGTCATACCGCCTGAGGTGGCCGAGCCGGAGGTGACAGAAGTCGTCTATGAAAAACGAGATAAGCCCGTCGATGAATCGAAGATTGAAAAATTATTGATGATCCCCGGAATCGGCAGAGAAAAGGCCACGGCACTCATCGAGAATGGATTTGAAAATATAGAGGATATCGCCAACGCTCCCCTGGCAAAGATTATCACGGTCAGGGGGATATCCCTCTCCCTTGCAAAGGATATAAAGGATTTTCTCGATCCGAACCGCCTGGTCGGGATCGAGATACTGCCGAGGATCCTGAAGACGCCTCGACTCTCGGAGGAGATATCTTTCTCAGCCATACCGGCCGCCGACGAAGAAGCGCCGGAAGATTACTTCGAGGAGGATATATACGAAGACGACCCGGAGCTGTTGGAGTACTACATTTCTCGATTGAAGGAGTTTACAGCGAATATCTCCAAGATCCTCGATTCCATCTCCACATCCTCGCCCCAAAAAGAGGCCGTCCTCGATCTCGAAGAAGCGTCTCTGTCCCTCATGAGCGCAACCCGTTACATGGGCCTCGACCTTATCGAATCGGAGCTCTCAAACATCGCCGAGGTATCAAAGGAGATCGCCTCGGGAGAGGTGGAGCTTTCCGATAAATCGATTTACGCGATAAAACAGGCCCAAAGCGGCCTGGAATACGGCCTCAAAAAACTGATGGGTTTTTTGGAGTCCGTAAAAAAGCCGGAAACAGCCGAAGGGGAAATCCTGGCGGAAGAATCCCAAGCCACAAAAAAACACCTTGACGATATCCAGAGGCTCTACGCCGACATGGGCGGAATCCTAAAAAAGGTCTCGGACAAGGGCAAAATAGACGATGAGGATTTGAGGAAGTTCAAGGAAGACTCCGACCTGCTGAACAAGATGGCCGGCTCCCTTGCAAAACCTCAAGAAAATGATGAGGGGTGATCCTCGTTGGAGTGTTTGAGGTCTGAGAGCATGCAAATATGAGAGGGGCCGGTCGGAATAGAGGTCCGTAATTAAGATTAAGCCGATTGGCTGATGCTTGGGTCGATGTTCAGGGCATTGAGATATGAGAATCCGATAGAGATATTGATTGAGGGGTTGATCGATATCGGCGATCGACCCGGCGGTTTATCATGGTAACAAAGGCTGAAAGAGAACCCGCGCAAGAATCGAAGCGCTCTCGTAATAAAGGGATTTTTCGTATCGACCGAAAATCTCAAATTGTCGTTGAAGGCATTTGAAAAACGAGTGGGAATCAGAGATAATGGAAAAAAACAGTTTTTTCGTCTTTACGTTCCCGCGATGAGAATAGTTTTTTGAGGCTGTTTAACCATTGCAGAAAGAGTGTCCCGATACTTAGGTCAAGCCGTCAAGGGGTGCGAAGCTCTTTTATTTGAGTTCATTACAGCCGCAATTATAGATTTCTCTTAAGGAGTGTAATTCACCGTATGGCCAGAGTTTTAGCCGTAGTAAGCCAGAAGGGGGGCGTGGGCAAGACCACGACCGCCGTCAACCTCGCCGCGAGCGTAGCGGCCCTTGAAGTAAGGACGCTGCTTGTCGGCATCGATCCCCAGTGCGGTGTCTCGTCCTCCTTCGAACATGACAAGAAGGGAAACAAGTACGGCCTGTACGATCTCCTCTACCACGATGTCTCGATCGTAGAGGCCATCTTTCACACGGAGATAAAGTTCCTTGACGTAATCGGGTCAAATGTCAAATCATCCAGCGAGGAGGACATTCTCAACCAGATTATGAAGAAGGACAAGTTCAAGCTCAAGCAGATGTTCGCAGAGGTCGACAAGTTTTATGACTATATAATCCTCGACTGTCCTCCCTCCCTCGGGTCGATCTCCATAGCCACGATGATTGCGGCGGACTCGATCCTCATCCCGGTTCAGGGAGAGTACTTCTCCAAGGAGAGCCTTGGAAGGCTCCTTCAAACCGCCCGGGAGGTGGCAAGGACCTACAACCCGTCCCTCACGATAGAGGGCGTTCTTCTGACCATGGTCGACTTCAGGACGAATCTCGGCAAGAAGGTGGCCGAGGATATAAAAAAGGCGATGGGGGAAAAGGTCTTCTCGACGATCATCCCGAGGACAGTAAGGCTCGCCGAGGCCCCGATGATGAAAAAGCCGGTCATCCTCTCCGATATAAACTCGAAGGGCGCCATGGCATACCTCGCCCTTGCCCAGGAGATACTTACAAAACACGAGGAGGAGAAAAGAGGCAAAAAGGACGACGTTCTCAACCGATAGGGATTAGACTGAATCAATCGATAGGAGGAAGTCTGCTTGTTGATAAACCTTTCTTTTTAATAAAGGTCTCTTTCGATTTTACCGCACATGGAGAGGCCGAACTTCATCGGTCAAGGCTCTCCAGCCAAATTTAAAAACCCGATATCCAACAATAAAAGGGGGGACGACAGCCCTCCCCCCTGAGATTTCACATGTCAAGATAATTGCCGCGACCCCCCCGACCGTGCCGACAAACCGATTGATCTCCCCCCCTAAACCAGTTCCACTAAAAACCGTTTTCCCCGCACGCTTGAATCACAAGGGGGGCCGATATTAATACTAATACGTAACATGGGCCCCCCCTTTCAGTTTTCACACGTCAAAATAATTATCTATGATCCCCCTAACCCTTACCCTTAAATCATAAGTCATAAAACAATCCCGACCCATTCTAAAAAGCCGACCGACCCTCCCCGACACTAAAAGGCGAACGACTCCTCCGCGATCTCCATGATCGAGAGGTCTTCCGTCTTGATCGCCTTGGCGATGGAGTCTATCCCCGGAAGGACGTTGTTGACGTAATATTTGGCGGCGGCCACCTTTCCGGAGTAGTAAGCGGCGTCGGCGTTGTCCTTTATGAACTCGGCCCACTTCCCCCAGTCGGAGGGATCGGCCCCCTTCTCTTTCGCCATCGCGTCGAGCTTCTCCGAGGCGATGGAGGCCTGCCAGACGAGCATCCAGGCGGAAAGAACCGTGGCCATGAGGTTCAGAAACGGGTAGGCGTTACCGACCGGCACGAGGAACTTGCCCTCTTTGCCGCATTTCGCAAAGAAGCCGGCCATTTCGCCCAGGGTATCGACCCCCTCCTTCAGCTTGGCTACGAGGTCTTTTATCTTCTCATTTTTCTCCTGTCTGGATATAAAGCCGTATATCTCGCCCATTAGGCTCATGAAGTTCTGCCCCTTCTTCTGGCCCAGCTTCCTCCCCACGAGGTCGAGGGACTGGATGCCGTTCGTCCCCTCGTAGATGGCGGCGATCTTCACGTCCCTCAGTATCTGCTCCACCGGGTAATCGGAGGTGTAGCCGTATCCCCCGTGAACCATGATCCCCTGGTCTGCCACCTTGAAGCCGGTGTCTGACCCGTACGCCTTGAGGATCGGCGTCAAGACCTCGAGAATCCCGTGCCACTTCTCCCTCTCCTCTTCACTCTCCGCCACTACCGCCATATCGGAGCACCAGGAGGTGTAGTAGACCAGCGACCTCAACGCCTCTGTGTGGGACTTCATCCAGAGGAGCATCCTTCTCACGTCCGGGTGGTTGATGATGGGGACCCTCGGGGCGTCCGGGTTCCTGAAATTTGCGAGGTCGGACCCCTGGAGCCTCTCCTTTGCGTACTTGACCGAGTAGAGATAGGCCCTGGAGGCGGCGGTAAGCCCCTGTATTCCGACACCTATCCTCGCCTCGTTCATGAGGACGAACATGATCTTCATCCCCTGGCCCTCTTCGCCCAGGATCTCTGCGTAGCACTTGCCGTTGTCGCCGAAGTTCACAACGCAGGTGGCCGAGGCCTTGATCCCCATCTTCTTCTCGATGTTTGAGACGTTCCAGTCGTTCCTCTCGCCCAGGCTGCCGTCGTCTTTCACGAGGTACTTGGGAACGAGGAAGATTGATATACCCTTGGTTCCGGCGGGCGCACCCTCGACCCTGGCGAGAACCGGGTGTACGATGTTCGGAACCAGGTCCTGATCGGCTCCGGTTATGAACATCTTCGTCCCGGTGATCGAGTAGGTGCCGTCAGGGTTCTTCTTGGCGGAGGTCTTAAGCGACCCCACGTCCGTTCCGGCCCCAGGCTCCGTAAGGACCATCGATCCACCCCACTCGCCGGAGAACATCTTGTACAAATACTTGTTTTTCTGCTCCTCGGTGCCGAAATTATGAATCAGGTGGGCGGCCCCCTCGGTCAACCCCACGTAGGCCAAGAATGAAAAGTTGACGTTAAAATATTCCCTGGCCGCCGTCCCCAAAATCTGGGGCATTCCCTGTCCGCCGACCTCGGGACTGTGAACCATGCTCAGCCAGCCCCCCTCGCAGAATGTCTTGTAAGGCTCGTGGAAGCACTTCGGGACGGATACCACGCCGTCCTTGAGGCTGCACCCCTCTTTCTCCCCCTCCTCGACCGTGGGCTCCAAGATATCCACGGTAAACTTGCGGGCCTCTTCGATTACCATATCGAAGACATCCTTTGAAAAATCCGAGTATCTCTGATACCCCGTGAGCTTCTCTATGTCCAACTGTTCGTACAAGACAAACTTTTGGTCCCGCTCATCAACAACGTAATTGCTCATCGCTTCCTCCTCAAACAGCTTAAGTTATTTTACAATATAAAGTGCTTTTTTGACTTACCGTTCACTATTCATATAGGATTTTAAAGGCTTTGTCAATAGACGGTCGACATGTTAGGCAAAAATTTATAGACGAATCTCCATATAATGGACGTTCATCTCCATATCCCATAAGACCGTCTCCTTTTGACCGACCTCGATGAACCCGGCACACCTGTATAACTCCATCGCCTCATGCAACTGGCCGACCGTGATGAGCTTCACGCTCTCGTATCCCGCCTCCCTGGAAAATTCAAGGGCCGCCTCTAGCAAAATCCTCCCGATCCCCCGCCCGCGGTAACCCCTCTTTACCGCAAGCCATCGGATAAAGGCGGAGTCCTCTTCCCCCACCTTAAGAAACATCACCCCGCAAAGCCCTTCCCTTGACTCACAGACAAGAAACAGCTCGCTTACCGGGATCATCGTCATCAGCATCTTCCTCAACGTCCTTACCGCCTCTCTCAAAAAGGCCGTTGTCCACCCATACTCATCGATGAATACCTCCCGCATGATCCCGATGACCGCCCTCGCGTCCCCGGTCTTGTAGGGCCTTATTGTAACGGACTGTGCCTTCAAAAAAATAAACTCCTGACGATTTTCCAAAACAACCCTGATCTGCAAAACTAATTTTTTACTTTACTGCGCCGACGCAATATTATATCATATCAAGTTATGCCGGTAGCACATATCATATTGACCTCGATGCCCGTAAAGGCCTTTGGCAAGACCTCCCGCCTTCCCTGCGTAAGCACGCTGGTCGACGACGGGGAGAACCTTATGCTGTTCGACACGGGCCTCTACGGCCGGGACGATCTCCTGTCCGCCCTAAAAAAGCTCGGCTTTTCGGCTGATGACGTAACCCACGTCTTCAACACCCACTTCCACGGAGATCACTCCGGCGGAAACGAGCTTTTTCAAAAGGCGCCCAAGATCGCGAGCCTAAAAGATTTTCGCTTTTCCCTGAAATGGCTCATCGACTTCACCGAGGCCGAGGACAAATTCGACTATATGAAGGGTTACTTCCCATACCTCGACGACTCTATCATTATCGACAGGCGCGACGCGCTTATGGAGCACAGCGGGAGGGTTCTTGAAAAGTGGCGCTCCATAGAGGGGGGATTAAGCGCAAAGGGGGACGGATACCTCTGGATAGAGGAGGGAACCGATATTCCGAGGTGCGTTACCCCCATAGAGACCCCCGGCCACACAAAACACCACACCTCCTATATCGTAAAAGGAGATGTAACCAACCTCATCATAGCAGGGGACGCCGTCAGCCGAAGGATGATAGCATCCGACTCCGACATATTCGACGAGCCTCATATAGACCTCGCCGCCCACAGGGAGAGCGTCAGGAAAATCCTCTCCATCCCGGGGATAGTAGTCCCCGGCCACGACCGCCCCTTCGGGAATTTCCCAGGGGATTCCCCGGAAGTCAAAATCGGAAAGAGGATGGAGTTTTAATCAAACCGGCAAGACAATTCCGATTTAGAAATCCGCACCCAAAACAATATAAGGCTATTTCGCCCTCCTATATACCGTTCACATGGAGCTCGTTTCTCAGAAAATTCTCGACCTCCAGCGGTGTGGCCATCCCAAGGACCCTCCTTGCCACGGCCTCCGCCCTCTTTGCGTCCGTCGAGAGGAGGGCGCTCTTGGCCCTCAATATGCTCCTCGGCTCCATCGAGAGGACCCTTATGCCGAGACCCACGAGGAGGGACGCCAGAAGGGGATTTGACGCCATCTCCCCGCAGACGTTTACTTCCTTTCCACAGGCCTTTCCCGCCTTAGCAACCATCGCTATCAGCTTCAGCACCGAGGGCTCGTAGGGCGTATACAGCCCGGATACCGCCCTGTTTCCGCGATCCACGGCGAGCGTGTACTGAATCAGGTCGTTTGTCCCTATGCTGGCAAATTCGAAGTGTCTAAGGAACTCCCCCGCCATCAGCGCCGCCGAGGGAACCTCTATCATGATTCCGAGCGCCGGCTCGTGCTTCGGCTTTATTCCCTTGGCTATCACATCCTTTTTCGCAGCCTCGTAGATCTTGAGTATCTCTTCTATCTCGACTATCGATGTAACCATCGGAAACATTATCTTGACCCTGCCGTGGGCAGACGCCCGAAGGATGGCCCTCAACTGCGTCAAAAAGATGTCGGCGTATTTCATTGAAAATCGGATAGACCTCAAGCCGAGAAAGGGATTGTCCTCCCTGTCTATCAGGTCATGGGCGAAAAACTTGTCCCCCCCCAGGTCGAGCGTCCTTATGGTTACCGGCAGATCGTCCATCATCGATATGACTTCCCTGTAAAGCTCGTACTGCTCGTCCTCCGAGACGAAGTGCTCCCCCATCAGAAACGGCAGCTCCGTCCTGAAAAGGCCTATACCCTGGGCACCGTACTTCTTAGCTAGGGACGCGTCCTCGCTCCTCCCGATGTTGGCCATAATCGAGACATGGACCCCGTCCGTCGTCACCGAAGGGAGATCGATCAGCCTCTCCATCTCCTGCCTGGCCGAAATTTCACGGTCCCTCTTCTCAAGATACCTCTTCCGGGTCTTCTGCTTCGGATTGAGGTAAACGCTCCCGGAAGAGCCGTCGATGATGAGACCATCCCCCATCCCGACCTTCCTTGTGAACCTATTTATCCCCATCACAGCGGGTATCCCCTGGGATCTCGCCAGAATGGCGGCGTGACTGTTTCTCCCCCCCGTCTCGGTGACGATCCCCAAGACCTGCCTCTGGGAAAAAAGGGTAATGTCCGAGGGCAGAAGCTCCGGCGCCACAAGGATCACATCGTCAAAGAAGAGAAGACACTGGGGATTCTTCTTCATCAGGCGCCCGATGATGTGCCGCTTGAGGTCCCTGATGTCCATCTTGTGCTTCTCTCTCATCTCCGAGTGAGAGCCGGACAGCCCCTCTTCCATCCTCTCGAAAGACTTGAGCCTGTCCAAAACCACCGCCTCGGCGTTTATCCCCTTTTCCATTATCCCTTCCGGAATCGCCTTCTGAAAAAGCGTGCCTTTAAGCATCTCCAGCTGGGCAATATAGATCGCCGCCTCCGGCCGCCCGATCATCTTCGACACGATACGGGCGTCCCCGGCAAGATGCTCCTTGACGCTTGATAGGGCGTCGAAGTAACGCTTGACCTCATCCTCCCTGCCATCGGGCGGAATCTGTATTACGGCCGTCTCTTCAACCTCGTTCAGGTAAAGCTCCGCCCTACCGATCGCCACTCCGGGAGAAACGCCCAAGCCCTGAAACTCGACCTCTTTTGACCTTTTTCGGCTCATCGACAACTCTGAAATTTAGTAAAAATGAGATTGATAAAATCACTCGTACGTCGGCACCAGTGAATACTCGATAAAATCCTCGGGGTCCGGCTTCCACGAGAGCTCGCCCTTGTCTCTCCAGTAATCGATAATCTCGTCCAATGTATCCTCGAAGTCCCCCGGATGGTCCTCCGTGCCGAAATAGCGCAGGTTCATATTCCTGTCGTAAAAGGATACCGCGGAAAATGTGTTGTCGAAATCGGAGGCGACCCTGTAGTTCTCCCCAAGATATTTCTTGATAATCCCCTTCGCCGCGCCGGGATTTCTCTCCATCCAGTCTACGGCCCTGTAAACGCCCCTCACCACCTTCTCGAAGTCGCCGTGCCTCCTCTCGATCGTCTCCCTCTGGGAGAAGAGGACGTCCACCACGAGACCGGGGGTCTCGCTGCTTGTGGCTATGACGTTTCCCTTAAACTCCCTCACGGCCGAGGACAAAAACGGCTCCCTGCCGACCATTGCGTCAACGTCCCCCCTTCTAAGGGCGGAAAGGGCCTCCAATCCCTCGAAGTTTACAAAACTTATCTCCTCCTTGAGATCCTCCAGGTCCCTTCTCTCCAAGAGCATATCGAACCAGAACTCGCTGGGGGTGTAAAGGGCCATCGAGACCTTCCTCCCCGCAAGGTCGCGTATATCGTAAATCCCCCTCATGGCCACGAGTCCGTCGCCCCCCCCTCGACTCGTCGATCACCAAAAACGCCCTGAACTCGACCTCCTTCCTGCTGTTTCTGACCATAGCCCCGGCCGGACACGCGACTATCTGGGCGTACCTCCCCATCAGCTGGGCTATCCGCTTGTCCTGCTCCTTGATTATCTTTATCTCCACATCGAGGTCATCAAAAAACCTCTTCTCCTTAGCGACGTAAAGCGGCCCGTACCCTATCCAGGGCGAAATTGCAATCACCATCGGATGGCGTTCCTGCGGCTCAGCGGCGGGAACGGCGATTAAGATCAATAAAACAAAGACCGTTAAAATTTTTATATACCTCATCTCATCCCCCCATAAACAGATCTGATAAAGACATATTCTACATTATAGCACTCTTTTTTTCATCACCTTTTTTATCAACATGCCGAACGGAAAGATGATCACGCTAAATATCCCGAAGGTCATGCCGACACAATGCAACTCCCAACACCTTGACAAAAACGCACATCTTTGCTATATTAAAAGCGTAAAATATCAAACAAAGAAATATTGTAAATCCGAAAAGGGGATATAGATGACAAAAGACTACGTACACCCAAACCTCGAAGAAGAGGTCACCGCCATTGCGGGGTCTTACACGCCGGAGAAGGAGCTGAAAATCGCCCTCAACGACAGAGAAGTCCTTGCCATAATCGGCTTCGGAGTCGTGGATACCTCCTGCTGCGGGATGGGAGGCGGACGCTTCGCCGTGGTGCCGGGATATATAGTAAAATATAAATATGCGGTGAACGATAAGGGACAGCAGGTCTCCAGCGTCGAGCCGATAGAGGACGACTGGGAAGTAAAGAGGGAGATCATCCGCCAGATCGAAGAGCGGGAGTCCTACTGCAATGTTAGGTTCCTGAATTGATAGAAAAACTTTACCAAGATAAAGGAGTAATTACGGTCGACAATATTGGCAGGCAAACTTCCAAAACAGTCCAGACACAATAAAATATTCGAAAAGCGGATCCGGAATCGTCCTCTCCGATAAAAAGAGGAAAAAATAAAAACTCTGTGCTCCTCTCGAAAAAGTCTATTTTTTCTTGTCTCTCATCTGTCACTTATGCTATAATTCCCAAATAGGAATTTAATATGAAAGCTGACATTATAAAAAGCGGAACAAAAATAGGTGAGATCTCGTTTTCCGAAGGCTCCCTGTCGATCTCCTGTGACGACTCATCGTTGAGGGACAGGATATACCTCCATATAACCTCACCGGAGGCCACAGAGGAAAACCAGGTCAAGAAACTTGAAGCGATGAAGGGAACGGAGCACGGCACCCTGGAATACTTCAAGGCGACCCTGGAATTTATAGACGAGATGGAATCGGACTTCGATATCAAGTATTCTGATTAGTCCCAATAAAGAAAGGGCAGAATAGGTTTATACAAAATGCCGAGAGGATTTAAAAGGGGGGCAGGGATTTTTAGGTAACGGGTCAGTAGGATTCAAGAAGGGGTAGAGGAAGTTAATTGTGTCGAGGGTCGGGCAACTTGAGTCGGGTGGGGAGTGGGAAAGTTGAATTAGGGGGGGAAGGCAAGTTGGGGTGGGGAGAGTTGAGTCGGGGAGACAGGGAAATTGAGACAGGAGTGGGAAAGTTGAGTTAGGGGAGGTGGGAAAGTCGAGCTGAGGGGGGGGGTGGGGGCGGAAAAGGCATGTTGGGATAGGGACGATTTTTTTGACCGATTATGGAAAAAGCAAATCTCAAAATCTGGGTTTAGAGTGAGGCGGCCGAAAGCCGCTTTTTTTTGAGCATAAATCCGATTTAAAACGAATGAAGTACTTTCTGCGCCGAAAAAGGACTGATGAGAGACGGGGTAATCTCATATTCAATCCCCAATCGGTGCTTTGTAAACGGATGCACGGTAAATAGCGATTTTTACTGTTGACAATCTGCTTTAAGAAAAACCACTTGAGAGAGAAGAAAAAATGGATATGTGTGAGAAGTTCGAGGATTGCGGATTCTTGAAGAAATACCGGGATTCCTATAAAAAAACCTGCGCTTCGTTGATCGACGAGTACTGTAATAACAAGAAAAAATCGGAAACCTGTGTGAGGAAGAAGATCTTCAACGAGACCGGCTCGCCGCCTGAAGACGACTTGATGCCGAACGGGGATCTCGTGGATCTATAGAGTTCTCCGACCCATCATTTCCCCACACAAAATGACGATTGGGCAGCATTGAAAGGAGTCGATGGGGCAACCTTATAAAAAAGCCTGACCGCCGAAAAGCATGGGGATTTGGGATATGTGTTCGCCCTTGTGACGAGCGGCTCACCCCTTTTTATCCTTCACCCGACTGCCGTATGTGATGTACCCGCCGGTCGGGGGGGCCGGTTTTCTGATCGTGTCGGGATCGGCCTCGAGAAGGGCCTCGACCATGTCCGAAAACGCCCTTGCCGTCGGGATAAGCTCGTCGACGGCGAGCTTGTCCCAGGTGTCCTCGATCCCGTTCCAGTAGAGCGGGGGTGAGATGAAGCTGACGACCGGAATCCCCGACCTGTTGTACGCCGTTGCGTCCGTGGGGACGCCGAAGGGAGTATCGGCAGGTATCATCGCCGTCCTCCTGAGGTTGTTTTTCACCACCGCCCCCTTCACGATCTCCACAAGGGGGCCGGCGTCAGTTACGAACAGCGCCCTCGGCATGATGTCGCCGGTCGGAACGAGCACGCCGTTATCACCCTCGGCAAACTCCAGGGCGAGGTGCTCGGCGTGGAGGTCGCACACGAGGTTTCTTATCAAATCTTCCCTGTGCCTCGATATGTAGCCCCTGGAGCCGATCACGAAGAGGCACTCCGCCGCCTCCAGCAGAAAGACCAGGGTCTTCTTCGGCCTCTTGTCCCTGTATCTATCCGCATACGCCTTGGCCAACGCCAACACCACGCTGACGCCGGAGGCGTCTTCGGTGGCGCCCAGCCACATCGAGTCGTGGTGGGATGTGACCTGGATTACCCGCTCCGACTCCCCCGGAATAATCCCGACTATGTTTCGGGTGACGCTCCTTCTCATCTCGCCTGTGAGAACGATTGTGGCCGAAATATCATCCTTTAAAACCAGCTCCCTAAGAAGCTCCCCGTCAGATTTTTTTAACCCCACCCCCGGAATCGAGCCAACAGTTCCGGTAAAGGCGTCCCCTCCCTCAAAGCAGAGGTAAGGGGTGATGTCAAGGGGATACACCCCGATAAAACCCGCCGCCCCCGCATCCACAGCGGCCTCATAGACCCTCTGCTCCTCCTCGGCAATCCACGACATCACCTGGTCTTTCCCTGCCATGCTGCCTTCCGGGTCGTGGACGTAGTAGCCTATCTCGTACATGACGTCGTAAGGAAGGCGGCCGTGGGCGTAAGTCACGAGGGCGATCTTGCCTTTGAGATCAATCCTATCGAAGTCCTCCTTCGCCCCAAACCCCACATCGATTATCGGGGCCGTGATCCCCGAAGGAGCCGTAAAGGCGGTGTAGACGATAGGCTCGCAGGGAAAGCTCTTTGAACCCGCCGCCGCGCCGTGAACGATAATGTGAGCCTTCTCGTGAAACCAGCCGAAAAAGGGGACGTCCTCGATCGCAACTTTGGGAAGCCCGAATCCCTTGAAAAGGCCGTAGATATACTCCTCCGCCCTCATTCCCTCATGGGTCCCCGGCCTCTTAAAGCCGAGGCTGTAGTGATCCCGCGCCCAACCGAACATCTCATCGAGGTCAAAGTCAAAAGCCATGTCAAATCCCCAAATATCTCAGTACGAGACGACTCCCGGTCTTTGAGCCAAGAAGCTCCCCTTATAGAGTTTCAATTTCGCTCAAGAAAGCCGTATCACCGGCGCCCACCCTCAAGACCTTCGGCGGATGGGACACAAACGATATTACCGTGGAGGGCACGCCGGCTATATCCCCCGAATCGAGGAAGAGGTCCACCTCGTCGTTGAACATCTCGACGATCTCCCTCGATTTCGTCAGCGGCGGCTCCCCCGTCCTGTTTACGCTGGTCGTGATTATCGGTGCCTTGAACTCCATAGCGATCTTGAGGGCCACCGGGTGGTCCGGGATTCTGACCCCTATCCCCACCCCCGACCCTATGACTCCATCCGGGAGCTTCTCCTTCGAGGGAAAGACAAACGTATACGGCCCCGGGAGCATCTTGAGGACCGGCCTTAATCCGCCCCTGACCTTGACCAGCTTTACAAGCTCGCTCACGTCCCCGAGCATCACCGAAAAGACGAGGCCAGCGGACCGACCCTTTATCTCCATAAGCCTCGATATCGCCCTTTTGTTTCTCGCGTCCGCGCCGAGCCCGTAGAGGGTATCGGTGGGATAGATCAACACCTCCCCCCGCCTCAGCGCCTCGACGGCGAGGGAGACGGCCCGGTCCGTATCGGTTTTAACATCTACTGTCTTCATTTACGTCTATCCCGTCTCCCAAGGATTTAAACCCGTAAAGGGTTTCGTCCATGAGATGATCCGCATCGACATTGCCCAGCGCCCTGAACATTATCTTCTTTATCTTCGGGTACTTCCTCTCGAGGTTTGAGATCAGCTCCTTCATCTCCGAGCGCTTGCCCACAGCCTTCGCCTTGTGAGGGCAAATATCGACAATCGGAAAATCCATCAGCCTCGCGTAGCGGGAGATCAGCCGTTCCTCTACGAACACCATCGGGCGGATAACCGCGTAACCGTAATCTTTGGCGACGTACCTGGGGGCCATCGCCCGAAGAAGCCCGTTGAAAAAGAGGTTCATCAGGAGCGTTTCGAGAAGGTCTTCCCGGTGGTGACCTAAGGCTATCGTCGTAAAGCCGCCCCCATTCGCTCTACCATAAAGCGCCCCGCGCCTCATCCTTGCGCAAAAGGGGCACGGATTCTGGTCGGGGCTCAATTTCATCTTTGTGAGTTTGTAGATCCCCGTCCTCAATATCTCGTAGTCGAATTTGTGATAGTCGAGATACTCCTCGATAGGCGCCGTGTCCGTCCCCGGGAATCCTACGTCGACGTGAACCGCCTTGATGGAGAACTTTACCGGCGCCTTCTCCATAAGCCGCCTGAGCGTAAACAAGAGGGCCCAGCTGTCCTTCCCCCCCGAGAAAGCCACCATAATAACGTCATTGGGCCTTATCATCCCGTATTTGATAATCGCCTTGCCCACATGGGAATCGAGGGCCTTCTCGGTCTTCTGTAAAATCGTCAATTTCCCTTAACCCAAAGAATCGGCCTAACATGTTATCTCTATTGGGCCGAGTTGTCAAAAAATATTTTGCCAATAAGTCGTCAACGAAACGGAGGGGCGTTTTTTGAGCGATATAATATCTATTCAAAACCCTCATATAAAACGTTGACTAAAAGACGCTTCCAATGGTAGCATATATATAAGTCGAGGGGGGAATTTATAAAGATCCATCCGCCTCCCAAAAACCCGATACTGAGCGGTCTCCCCTCGGAAGCAGTCGGTATATTTACATAAAGATCGACTACGAAGAGGACACGCCCATGCAACAGAGCGGCTTTTTGCAACGGCTGTGGTCAAAGAGAAGGGGTGCGGCATCGAGCGAAGCGGGAGAGGCGACCCGCTTCACGCCGTATCGACCCAGATACCATATCGGCTTATGTGCCGCCCTCCTTCTTACCTCAATATTCGCCGTATCCTGCACTCCCCCGAAAGAAAAGGTCTTAAATCCCTTTTCGGCCGTCCCGATGAGGAAATACCAATCCATCGAGTATTCAAACCTGATTAGGGCGAAAACGCTCCTCGGTCTTAACGAGGTCCGTCACTCATCACCCATGAGAGACAAGATCGCTTTTTTTTCCGAGGTGGACAGCTTCATTTTTTCCATGGGGGAGATGTCCTTCCTCCTCTCGGAAAACGCCTCCCTGGGCTTTGACCCAAGCGGCTTCGCGACAAAGATTGTGGCAAGGACGGATGCCCACTCGGTGATGGTCGTTACTGGGGACTTTGACCGAAAGGCGATAACGAAACGCCTGATCGAATACCATTATCGCGCGGAGGATTACCGGGGCCACACCCTCTACTCGCTCCCCCTGACCAATGCCCTCATGATGGGCGGGCTTCCCCTCACCTTTTCAAACCTCACCTTCGTAAACAGGAACACCATAGCCCACGCGCCGACGATCGACCTCCTGAAGGACTACATAGACGGCTTCGACAACGGAATACTCTCCGGCGACAAGGAGATCTCGACGATAGTCGAGGAGGCGGGAGACGTGACATCCCTCTACATCTCTTCGGCGGTGACGGCAACGGAACTCTACGGGGAAAACTCCCTGATGAGCAGAAGCCCGGATGAATGGGGGCTTCCCGATTATCACCTCTCGCCCTATACCTATTTCGCCTTCGGCATCCGCCCTGCCGAGACGGGAAAGGAGCAGGACATAATCCTGGTCATCTACTATCCGGACGAAGAATCGGCCGAGAGGGACGAGGACCTCCTCAAGGACGGGTTGAGGAGGGGGAGGGGCCTCTCCGGGCTTACGCCCTTTTCCGAGCTCTTTTCGGTGAGGCATATCTCCGCAAAGGGAAATATCCTCAAAGCCCACCTCAAGACAAAGGAGGGCTTCGACATAAAGCTCCTTATAAGACTGAGGGACCTCCCGTTTCTCGTCTGTCGGAAATGATCAGACCTGTTTGTCGAGGAACCCGCGGCTGCTCTTCATCGGCCGGAGGTCTTGACTCTGTTGTCGACACCGGCCTTGAAAAAGACCTTTCGGATGAAGCCTTAATCTTAAGATCTGTTCAGAACGCTCACTATCGGCTGGAGCGAGAGGAGGACGAGCACCGTCCCCGATGTGTAAAAGAGGTACTCGTATCCGAAGGTGTCCATCGCAAGGGAGAGGATATATGGGCCGAATATCGCGCCCATAGAAAACCCTATAGACATATAGGCCGCCGCCTGGGAATATTCGTCCTTTTTAACGTCGTCTCCCGCGATGGCCATCCCGACCGGATGGATGGAGCTGATAGCCCCGCCGATTAGAAAGGAGAGCACCAAAAAGATTTTCATCGCCGAGAACAGGGGGATCGTAAAGAAGCCGATTCCGATCAGTATGTATATCGTGGCCAGGTAACGCCTTTTCCCGAACTTGTCCGCGATGAAACATAGTGGATACTGGAGGGGTATAGCCCCAAGCTGAAAGGCGGTGACTATGTATCCCATGCTCTTCGGCGGGAATTTTATCTCCTTAAGATACAGCGGTATCAGGGCGGAGACCCCCTCCAGGATAAATCCGAAGGCGACGGCGGCCCCCAGGGGAATGGCAATCTTCGCGGGCGAGAGGACGCCTTTCGGGCTTTGCTTCAGGGTCTCGGTCGGCCTGAAGAGCAAAAGAAATATTATGATCGACACAAGGCATATCGCTCCGCCCGTCAGGAAGGGTAGTCCCGGGCTTTTCTCAAATAGCGTAAAGCCTATGGCCGGACCGAAGGCCCCCCCCGTCGCCATGGCCATGCCGTAGATGCCCATATTTCGCGCCCGCCTCTCCGGGCTGCTCATGGAAATTACAAAGGTCTCTGTGGCGACGAAGATGAACCCGAAGCTGAAGCCGTTCGCGATCCTGAACACGAAGAACGAGGGGATGTCAGTGGAGAACGCGAAGAGGGTGAGCGTGAGTCCGGCAAATATCAGGCCCCAGGCTATAAGGCGCTTGCCGCCCACCTTTGTTATGACCACAGGCGTCAGCGACGCCGTTATGAGCGCCGCAAGGTTTGCAAAGAGCGTATTCAGCCCGATAAGGGTGACGGACGCCCCCACCCTGTCCATGGCAAGGGAGAGAACCGGAAGCGTAAGGCCCAGGGTCAGCCCCAATACGGAGATGGCAACGAAGAGGGGGATCAGCTTTACTATCCTGTGATCCTCGGCATTATTTTCATATTCGTTCTGTGTCATCTTTCAGTCGATTTTCATCCTCCTCTTCATTATCGGCGCCGCCGATGGCGGCCTTAAAGATAAGGCCGCCGCTCGATATTCCCTTGTCGTATCTAAAAAGAGGGGGGCCAATACTGACCCCCCGAAAGTGAAATCAATGAGCCGTTTTTTCTATTTTTGAAAAACCTCCCCCAATTCCTATCAGTAGGATACGTTAAAGCTTACCGAGGAGACCTCGGTACCGTTGGAGTCGCTGTCATGCATCCTCATATCGTAGGAGCCGGGATTGCCGGGCGCCGTGAAATAGAGGGTCCCGGAGGTCATCCCCTTGAGGTACTGGTAAGCCACGTCGTGCTGGTCGTTTGTCGCCTCGCTCCCGTGGGGGATATTGGACGGGATGATCCCTATCCAGGCGTTACTCGGATAGGTCGCCGGGGCGGTGAACGTAACCCTGATCTGCTCGCCGGGGCGGTAAGAGCGTTTGTCTATGCTCAGAGAAACGCCCCCCCCGGACGATGAAACCACATAGAAAGGCATCGATCCCACCTCCGAACCGTTGTTGTCACTGTCGTGCATCCGAAAGTCGTAGGTGCCGGCTATTCTGGGGGCGGTGAAGTAGAGGGTCCCGGAGGTCATCCCCTGAAGGTACTTATACTCGATGTCGTTCTGGTCGTTTGTCGCCTCGCTCCCGTGGGGGATGTTGGACGGAATTATACCTATCCATGCGCTTGTGGGAAAGGACGCCGGCGCCTTGAAGTGCAGCACTATCCTCTCGCCGGGGCTGAAGGTGGTCTTCTCCAGCCACATCGAGATATCCTTGATTTGTGCCATTGAAGGCAGAAGAAAAAGCGCGCTTATGGCCAGGGCCGCAACCGCGGCGGCAACACTCTTTTTTAATCTTGTCTTTTTCATTAATATCCTCCGTAGATATTAAGTTAATTTAAACCTCGGCCCCGAAGATAGAGGAAGCCGACGTCTCAAGGTCTTTTGCACCTTAATTGTATTAAAAACCATTTTACAACGAAATCTGCCTTCCGCCGTTCCCCACGTATCTTCAGCGATTCAACGCCGACCGCCATCTTTGCCTTTGTCGTTTAATAAAATGTATCTCAAAACGGTCCTGACGTTCACCCCCTTGGGCGCCGTCGTGTCAACCGAAATCGCAAACTCCCTTTCATCGACCGAGAGGGGCTCCATCTCCTCGAGCTGCCTTTCGTAGACGTCGACCGTGGCATCGGAGTAGCTTCCCTTCTCCATCCTCTTGACTATCCGCTTTTTTGCGACCTCCTCGGGACAGGTCGTCTCAATAACAAAAAACCGTGACCCCGTCTCTTGAGCGAACTCTTTGGCGTCCCTTCTTCCCTTTTCTTTGAGAAACGTGGCGTCCAGAATCACCGGACGCCCCCCGGCGAGGGTCTCCCTTGCCAGTCCGAAAATCTCGTCGTAAGTCCTCTTCGAGACATCCGATGAATATATCCCCTCCCCCGGGGCCTCGTATACGTGCTCATCAGGCTTGATGCCGAAAAGGCTTTTTCTCACGACGTCGGAGCTTATTAACTCGGCGCCTGTCTCCTCCGCCACGATACGGGTCAGGCCGCTCTTTCCCGTCCCGGAGAACCCGAAGGTGATCGCCAGAAAGGGTCTCTTCTCGGAGACGGCATAGTAATGGGAGAGGGCGAAGTAGAGCCGCGCCTCGCTTTTCGCCCGCTCCTTCCCCTCGTCTGAAATCTCGGCGCCGTCAAGCTGGAAGCTCAGAACCTTCCCCCTGACGAAGGCCCGATAGCAGGCGTAAAATTTGAGCATATCAAAAAGCCTGGTGTCCCCCGTCAGGCGGATGTACTCGTTGACGAAGTGGGTTGAAAGACCGGGGTGGAGGTGAAAGTCGAGATCCATGGCCAGAAAGGCGATGTCGTTGGCAACGTCCCCGATCCTGAACCTCTCGTTGAACTCGATGCAGTCGTAGATGTACACGCCGCCTTTGGCGATACAGATGTTTTTCGAGTGGAGGTCGCCGTGTCCCTCCCTGATGAAGCCCTCATCGATCCTGCTTTTGATCAGGTCGGCCTTCTTAAGATAGAAGTTGTCTGTGAAATTCTTTATGTCGTCGTAGGTATCCCGATCGATCGTCTCCCCGATATACTTGTACGTCTGGTCGAAGTTCTCGGCGGTGTTTACCGTTATCGCCTCGGCGGTTCCAAACTCGTCAACGCCCTCCCCCGTCTTTGCGCGTTCGTAAAACCGGGCCAGCACCTCGGCGATCATCGTGATATGATCCTTGGTGACCTCGCCCCTTTCGAGCATCAGGTCCATCATCCCCGACTCGGGCATCCTCTTCATGACGACTGCATAATCAATGACCTTCCCGGCGCCCCCGACCGCGATCTCCCCATTGTGGTCGTTTACGGTCGCCACGTCGAGGTAGATATCGGGACAGAGCCGCCTGTTGAGCCTCACCTCCTCGTTGCAATAATGTTTCCTCTTTTCAAGCGTGGAGAAGTCCAAAAAGCCGAAGTCCACCGGCTTTTTGACCTTGTAGACAAAATCCCCGGCGAGAAAGACAACGGAGATGTGGGTCTGAACGACCTTGACCTCATCCACCTTGTGGCGATTTCCGTAGGCCGACGGTCTCTTCAACCCGTCAATTATTTTAACTATGGATTCCATTGGGCAAGATCACCGTTTTTATAAGGAGCAAAGGTCCCGGTTTCGTCAGCAATGAAACTCTACATCGAGACATCGATCAAACCAAAATGCCCCTCTCATTTATCCGAATAGAAACGGCTTTGACAGAAGGAGCGTCCTCAAATAAAGAAGTAATCGTCCAAGAACCTCTTTTTCACCTTTATCTTGAAAATCGGGAAGATATCCCTCTCGATCTCTCTTATATTCCTCTGAACCTCGCTAATAACCTCATGCCTGCTCCACTCGTCGAGGCTGTAGGGGGCGTCGTGAAGTCCAGAAAGCGTATATCCCACATCCAGGGCCCTCTTCGCAAAGGATTCCGGGAGCGTGTCCGAGAGCTCCAGATCGTTCATTATAGCCCAGACCAGCGTCCAGAGCCTCGACGTGTTGAAGGGATTGTATCCCCCTCCCCCCAGGGCGAGCCATTTCTTGGCCCTCTTTTTCATCTCCTTTACGGCGTGGACGTAGCCGTTGCTGGTCAGGGCGAGGTTGGTCAGGGGATCGGTCAACATCATGTCGCAGCCTACCTGGCTTACGAGAATATCGGGATTGAACTTATCATAGAGGGGCAGGAATATCTGATCGAAGGCCTTGATGAAGGTGGCGTCGTCGCTCCCGTGTTTCAAGGGGACGTTCACTGCGTATCCTCTTCCCTTCTCGCGGCCCATCTCGTTCGGAAACCCCGTGCCGGGAAACAGGGTCTGCCCGTTTTCGTGAAAGGAGAGTGTGAGTACCTTGTCCGTGTCGTAAAAGGCGGCCTGAACGCCGTCGCCGTGGTGGGAGTCGATGTCGACGTACATGACCCTCATCTTTCTCTCCAAAAGGTAGTTGATGGCGACGGCGATGTCGTTTATGTAACAGAAGCCGGACGCCCTGTTCCTCATCGCGTGGTGCATCCCCCCCGCTATGTTGAAGACGAAGGAGGCCTCCTTGTCCCCTATCAACCTTGCCGCGGTCATGGTGCAGCCAAGGACCGTCAGGGCGAAATCGAATAGTCCCGGGAACACCGGATTGTCGCCCGGGCCTATACCGTACTTGGAATACTCTTTCTCGTAGTTGCCGTCGTTGGCCGACTTGAGGATCGAGATATAATCCTTGTCGTGAAAGGGGTAGGCCTCCTCTTCCGCCGCCCTGACTGGAGCCATGTAGGAGGCGTTCTTTATGGAATCGAGTCCGTAGGCCTCTATCAACTCCATGGCATAGAGGACACGCTCCCACTGCATGGGGTGACCCGGGCCGAAGTTGAAATCGTCGAAACCCTCCGGGAGTATCAGAGCCGTTTTCTTTGCCATATCTTCTTTTCTTCCTTAAATCTCGTTTTGTTGGATGATCCCCACTGTCCAAGCGGCGCCGGGGGCAATCATCCTCAAGCGCCCGCAAAACGCGCTTCCCCAGCTTGAAAAGGTGAAACTAAAACCTCCGGTGCTATCTTATAAAATCCGCCCTTCCGACCCCTGAATGCCCCATTTAATATCTAGCGGGTAAAACCTCTATCGTATATCTCATTTGTGATATTACGACATATGAACAATACCTTCCACCCCCCCACGGCGAAAAAAACACCCAAGCATAATGTAAACACCCCTTAAACCCGGCGACGACCCCGGCTCAATTATCCGTAAACGCCATCCCCGCAAACGTAACGGTGGAGTTCTGGTTGTCCATGATCGTCTTGTCGTATCTCAAAAGCCTTCCCTTCAATCCCTCGATGACCCTCAACATTATATATATCGACGAAAACCCGCATATGTTCCGCTTGTCGTCATCCTCGCCTACGTGTGAGGCGAATCTCTCCGCATCGCCTTCACAGATGATCTCGATCATCTCGTCATCGCGCCTCTTTACGTCTTCGAGCTCTTCGGCCGTTAACGGCTTTTCGGCCCCGTACTTGACGCCGACGTGGGCGAAATCGACCGAGGAGATAATAACGACCCTTCCCGAATACGACCCGATCTCGCTCCTCAGCGCCGAGATGAATTGCTCTATCAGCTCTTTATCGTCTTTGAACCTGTCCTCGACGACAAGCTGGTAGGGAAAGGAGGTGAGGATAGGGGCGATGACAAAGGGCTCCTCTCCGAAGATATACTTCAGAAGGACCGCCTGAAACTCGATGGTATGCTCCGTCCTGTGGAGCGCCTCCCCCGAAAAGAGCCTGCCGCCGTTTTCACCGCCGAATCCCACGCTCAGTCTATCCATAAACTCGGTATCTGTCTTTACCGTTCCAAGGGGGGTCTCGAAGTCCTTCTTCGTCCCCGCAAAGAGGTTTTCGAGGCCGGCGTGGCCGATCCCGAGGATGACGTAGAGGTCGGCCTTGCGCGACGCCTTTACCACGCTGTAGGAGTGGGCGAAACACTCTCCCCCGGACGCTATACTGATATGAGGCGCTATCACGGCCCTGAGGCCGTCCCCCGTTCCAGCGATTTCCTGAGAGACCGGCGCCGCCTTCGAGAAGTAGGAGCTCAGCTCCCCAACCAGCCCTTCGGGATCGCTGTTATAGCTCAGACCCGCATGAACCGAATGGCGTATATCGGAGCGGTAGAACTCCTGATCGATCCTGCGCTTCTCCCTCAAGAATCTCTCGCTTACCAGAAAGAGGTGATCATCGAGGCTTACCGCCAGGGTCTCTATATCCTCTATATTGATTACGCCCTCTCCGCCGTATTGAACGTGAATCTCCTTCAAGATGTCGTCGATGCTCCTCTTCCCGTCGAAAAACTGGAGAACCGCCAGCGCATCGCTGGGGAGGGCTATCATCTCCTCGGCATAGCAAAGGGGGTCCCTTAGGGCAACGCCCGGTTTGCCCTTTAGGTCTACAGGAATAACCTCCACATTTCTCAACATGGGGTAATCTAAAAGAGGCATCTCATCTCCCCTAAAGACTACAGTAAAATATTACGCCGGGATCGAGTACGCATAAAACAAGGGACTTTACTATCATATATCAATCTCAAGGTCAAGTCAAAAGGAATGGACGGATTCAGAGGGGAAAGAGAGATGGTATGGGGAAAAAGTTTTTTATACGTCTAACTCCTTGAAAGCTCTGCCTCTATCTGATATGATACAGTCTTATATAATATCAAATCGGGATATAAAATGAGAGTTACATTTATCGGCGGAGCCAGGACCGTTACCGGGTCGTCCTTTCTGATAAGCACCGACCTTGCAAACATCCTTGTGGACTCGGGCATGTTCCAGGGGCGAAGGGAGCTCACCAGGAGAAATCAACTGGAGTACATCTACGATCCCTCCGAGATAGACGCGGTGATCCTGACCCACGCCCACATCGACCACAGCGGGCTTATCCCGAAGCTTGTCAAGTCCGGCTTTCGGGGAAAGATATTCTCCACAAAGGCGACCGCAGACCTCTGCGAGCTCATGCTTTTAGACAGCGCCCACATCCAGGAGATGGAGTCGAGCTGGAAAAGCAACAAGAACCTCAGGAGGGGCCTCAGCGAGGTGCCCCCCCTCTACACGACGGACGACGCCGTGAAATCCCTGAAGCACTTCCAGAGGGTCTTTTACGATCAGGAGTTCGAGGCGGCGACGGGCATCAGGGCGGTTTTCAGGGACGCCGGCCATATCATCGGATCGGCAATGGTGGAGCTGTTCGTTAAGGACGAGGGGAGAGAGACGAGGCTGGTCTTCTCGGGCGACGTGGGGGTGCCGGACCAGCCGATCATCAGGGACCCGAGCATTATAACCGGGGCGGACTTCCTCTTTATCGAGTCCACATACGGAAACAGGCTCCATAAAAGCCTCGAAGAGAGCAAGGAGGAGCTCAAGGAGGCTATCCTCACGACCGTAAATGGGGGCGGAAAGGTAATAATCCCCTCCTTCGCCGTGGGGCGGACTCAGGAGCTAATATTTTACCTCTCAGAGCTTTACCGGGACGGATACCTGAATGATGTTCCGATCTTCGTTGACAGCCCCATGGCCACCTCCGCCACCGAGATCATCAAGGAAAATCCCCAGTGCTTCGACGAGGAAACCCACGCCCTCCTGAGCTCCGGGGAGACCCCCCTGAATATCCCGACCCTCACGTTCACCCAGTCAACCAGGGAATCGATAGAGATAAACCAGATGGCGGGGGGCGCGATAATCATCTCCGCCAGCGGGATGTGCGACGCGGGGAGGATAAAACACCACCTGAGGCACAACCTCTGGCGCCCGGAGGCTTCTGTGATATTTGTGGGATTTCAGGCGGAGGGAACCCTGGGAAGGATGATAGTAACAGGCGCGGACGAGGTCAGGATCATGGGCGAGGAGGTAAAGGTAAACGCGAAGATCTTTTCCATCGGCGGATTTTCCGCCCACGCAGACAGAAACGGCCTTTTGGATTGGGCGTCCCACTTCCGCGGAGACTCCCCGACGGTCTTCGTTGTCCACGGGGAGGAAAGGGCGTCTCTCTCCTTCGCCCGGGCCCTGGAGTCGGAGCTTTCCCTCACCTCCTACGTACCCCACTGGGGAGAAACGGTGGAGCTCAAAACGAACAAGGAGTTTCAGAGCGTCTCGATTACGGAAGCGGGGGAGATGGTGGAGCTCAAGGGGTCACGTATGTTCAAGGACCTCCACTACATCAAAAAGAGGATCGGCGAGATCGAGGCCGAAGAAGTCCCGGCCCGGGAAGAGGCGGTGTATCAAAAGATCAAAAAGATAAAGGATCTCCTGATGGAGCTCGAAGAGGAGCGGTCCTGATCTTTTGGTGGGGACTCGATACGATATTCGGGGGATCAATAGATCGGCAGAATTTTTTCTTGTTGAAACTGTCAGCCTTGTTTCGGTGGTATAAAGAGGCGTAAGCGGCGGGAGCTCACGCTTATTTTTGCAATAAGCTAATTTTCTTTTTTTTACTTTACAAAAACGTTTCGGTTTTTTTTGAGCCGGTAATCCATATCAAAATCGTCTTAAAAATGCAAGAGGCGGGAATTCAAACAATTATCGGAAATGATATAAAGAGACAATCGTATTTTAGGTGAGATGATTAAAAGACCGTCCCCTCACCCCCCTTCAGCTCGGCGGTGTGCCGCGATTTATAGATAATCTGGCAGGATCTCGGCGAGCCTTTCTATGCCGATCCTCCTGTGACTTATCCCGTTTTTCTCCGAATCGTCCATCTCGGAAAACGTCTTGTTCAGAGGAGGATAGAAGAAGATCGGGTCGTACCCGAAGCCACCCTTTCCCCTTGGAACTGTTATTATAACTCCGGGGCAGCGCCCCATAACCACGCCCTCCTTTCCACCCCTCCCGACTATTGCGATCGCAATCGTAAAGGACGCCCCTCTCTCCCCTTCGGCGACCCCCGAAAGCTCCCTTAAGAGCTTTTCGTTGTTCTCCTCGTCGGTGGCGTTCGGGCCAGCGTACCTGGCGGAGTTTACCCCCGGCCTCCCCCCCAACGCCTCGACCTCGACCCCCGAGTCGTCCGCTATTACAACGCTCCCCCTGATCCTCTCCATCCTTGCCACCGCCCTCGCCTTTATCAGGGCGTTTTCCGAAAACGTCCTTCCCGTCTCCTCTATCTTCGGCGTGTCCCCAAAGTCCAAAAGGGACTTGACCACAATCCCGCCCCCAATGCCGATTTCATCAAATATCTGAATAAACTCCCTTACCTTCCCTTCGTTTTTCGTTGCGATTAAGACTTCACATTTTTTCAAGGAGTCCCCCCAGCACCTCCCTCTGTTTCTCGATCAAGGTTTTAATTCCCTCCTCCGCAAGACCCGCCATCTCGTCAAAGAGGTCTTTGCTGAACGGGTGCTCCTCAGCGGTGCCCTGGATTTCCACGAAGAGCCCGTTTCCCGTCATTACGAAGTTCATATCCACATCGGCCCTCGAGTCCTCCTTGTAGTCGAGGTCTATCATGCTCTTTCCGTCGATGACCCCCGTGCTGACCGCGGCGACGTAGTCCTTTATCGGGAACCGCTTTATCGCCCCCTCTCTTTTCAGCTTGATGATGGCCTCAGCCAACGCGACGAATCCACCCGTGATCGATGCGGTGCGGGTGCCCCCGTCCGCCGTGATCACGTCGCAGTCAATCCAGATGGTTCTCTCCCCCAGCGCCCTGAGATCGACCACGGCTCTGAGCGCCCTCCCTATAAGCCGCTGTATCTCCAGCGTTCTTCCGCCGGCCCTACCTTGGGTCGTCTCTCTGGTCATCCTGATATCGGTGGAGCGAGGCAACATCCCGTACTCGGCGGTCACCCATCCCCCCCCCTTGCCCTTCAAAAATTGGGGGACCTTTTCCTCCACCGATGCGGTGGTCACAATCCTCGTATTGCCCATCTCTATCAAGGCGCTTCCCTCGGCATAAGATATGTAGTTTCTCACTATACTTATCGGCCGGATTACATTCGGCTGGCGGCCGTCCGCCCTCATCCAATGGGAATCCTTGGGCTTCTTGTCGACCTTGATATGTCTATAATCCATAATTAATCCCCCATCTTTTCCTTATGACTCCATTTCGGGAAATCATTATAATGGGAAGGTAAATATATGTCAAGAAACAACGGGACCATTCCATCCGAAAGTAATCCTTTCCTTTAAACAGGCGTTGGATATTTTCATCATGATTTATTTCGTGCATATAAAATTTCATCAATTTGAACAGATTTTAGAGAATATCCTACAATTGTGCAACTCCCTGTAACTATCTAATAACATTAAGTTTTTCACCACACAACAAAGAAGGTGTAGAAAAATGATTATTTCACTTGTTTCTCCCTTCCCCTCCATTACTGCAATAAGGCCGTAAATTGTTGTAATTACTGTACTATTTATATGGCTGAAATTTAGTAATTTGGCATATATATTGCTTATTTTATATGTCATAGGTGGGGAAAATTCTTCAATTTATATAACGGTTGTTTTCAAAACCTTAGTAGTCCAATTGAGAAAATTTAAGATATTTAATTAGTTTGATCTTTATTAAAATTTTTGAAACCATTTAAGAACACAAATAAATTCTAAAAACCGTAATGAAGAGGAAACATCATGACAAAAAAAAGACTTTTAGTATGTGACAATAACGATCAATTTGTCAAATCGCTCGATTCGGCCGTTGGGAATAAGTTCGACCTTCTCTGGATAAAGGATTCCATAAACGCCATAGACACGATACGTTCCCTTAAGACGGATGTGATCGTTATAAACCTCTCCCTAGAGGGAGACGGTTGCATCTCGGTAATCAAAGAGGCCAAGAAGTGGGCCATTCCTACAATAGCCGTTGCCCCGGTCAGTTCGGAGGATCTTGCCATCGAGGCATTGAACTCCGGAGCATGCTACTACATCAAAGAGCCGATAAAGCTCGACGAGATAACAAATGCGGTAAACATGATTTCAGGGGATCCAAAGGTGGAGATGGATCCGATCGAGAAGGTAAGGTTCTACCTCCTTGAAAACTACATGAACAGGATTCAGGTAAACGACCTCTGTGACGCCGTGGATATCAGCAGACAAAAACTATTCTATCACTTCAAGAAGAGATACGGCAAGGGAATCAAGTCCTTTTTGAGGGACATCAAGATGGATAAGGCAAGAGAGCTCCTGATGCATTCCCGGCTCCCCGTCCACAAAATAGCCGAGGCGGTCGGATACAACCACTTCGGGTATTTCTGCAGGGAGTTTAAAAAGAACTTCGATCTCACCTCCACGGAGATGCGAAGAAACGGGGACATGTAAAGCAGGGCAACCATACGGCCGCCGTTTAGGGCCGATGAGACCTCCGGGCGTCGACTTTACGCATCAGTTACGGTCCATCGGCACAGCTCCCGGGGCCTGTTGTCAATCGATTTCATCGAAGAAAGCTTAAAGAGGAAATAATGTAATAAGGAGCCGGGTTCGTGGCTTTCCAAAATGTCCAAATTTAACGAGGGGGCGTGGATTGAGTCGTTTTCAGACCAATCCACGCCTTTTTTTGCGTCTTTATGCGGCATTAACCGAACAGATACCCTTCGACAACAATGAATACCAGTTAGATAGCCCGACAAAATGAAAGAAACAACGTCTGACAATATCGTCCGCCGACAATGGGGACTGCAAACGTTTTATCCATCCCCTCCTCCCATTTAGCTTAGACCGCCCATATTATTAAATCAAATCTGTAAACAACCTATTCTATTTATAAGCATAAGGTTGGACTGATGATATTTCCCTGAAAGACCAAGATGACACCCTTTAAAAATAAAAATGGAAAAATAATCCGCAAATTCTTGACAAACCAGCTTAAAGCGCAGTAATCTTTATTCCGAAACCGTTACAACGAATTGGGAGTTTTTTAAGGAACCGGAAGATATATGACAGGAAAAATTGACAACAAAAAGGCGCCGTTCTGGGATGCGGTCTTTAACCCGAAGTCGGTCTGCATTATAGGAAAGACGGAGAGATTCAAGGGGGCGGGGATGTTTATCACCGCCCTGAAAAACTTCGGCTACAAGGGCAAGATCTCCGTCGTCTCTACGGACGGCGGAGGGGGGCACGAATTTGACTGTTTCGATTCCATCACCGACCTCCCGGACGGGATAGAATACGCCGTCATCGCGGTCCCCGCGGTCGAAGTGCCGGAGGCCGTAAGGATGCTCGGGGCGAAGGGGCTAAAGGTCGCCCACGTCTTCTCGGCCGGCTTCGGGGATCTGGAGTCGGAAGAGGGGAGGGCGCTTCAGGAGGACCTTAAGGCCG
This sequence comes from Candidatus Zymogenus saltonus, assembly GCA_016929395.1. NCBI lineage: Bacteria > Deltaproteobacteria > Candidatus Zymogeniales > Candidatus Zymogenaceae > Candidatus Zymogenus > Candidatus Zymogenus saltonus. The sequence goes on along the minus strand of JAFGIX010000069.1, from coordinate 25,774 downwards.
CCGGGGTCGAGAGCGGCGTCAGGATCATCGGCCCCAACTGCCTGGGCGTCTTCTCGCCGGAGACGGGCCTGGCCTATCCCCCTGGGATATTTTCAAAGGAGGTGGGAAACTTCGGCTTCATCTCCCAGAGCGGCGGGACGGCCCAGTCCCTGGCCTGGAGCGGGGATATCTACGGATTTTTTCACAACAAGGCGGTCAGCCTTGGCAACTCGGTGGATCTCACGGTCGAGGACTTTCTGGAATACATGGCTCACGACCCGAAGATCGAGATAATCGCCATGTACATCGAGGGGATCAAGGATGGGGAGAGATTTTTAAGGCTCCTTGGCTCGGCGGCGAAGAAAAAGCCGGTGCTGATCTTGAAGGCGGGGGTGACAAAGGCCGGGGTCACGGCCACGGCGTCCCACACCGGCATCCTTGCCGGAGACGCCGCCGTCTGGAACGCGGCCGTCCGCCAGGCTGGGGCTATCTCCGTCCTGACTTTCGACGAGATTGTCGAGACGATCTCCGCCTTCACGAAGATGCGGGGAACTCCCAAGAGGAGGATCGCCATAGTGAACAGGGGCGGCGGAGAGGGAATAATCGCGGCGGACACACTCCCGAAGATCGGCCTTGAGGTCCCGCCGTACACGAAAAAAACCCAGGAAACGCTGGCAGGTCTGATCCCCAGCGCCGGTACGGGGATAAAAAACCCCCTCGACTTCGCCGCCGTCGGGGGCTTCCCGGGGGTCTTCGAGCAGGTCCTCACGGCCATCGACAACGACGAGAACACAGACACGATAATCTACCAGCACCACATAGAGTTCGCCCACCTCTTTTCGAGGAAGGAGTACAACGAGTACCTCCTCGACGCCCTGGTCAAGTTTCACGAGAAATCTAAGAAGACGATGCTGGTGGTGCTCCCCCTCTACTACTCCTTTGACGTGTGGATAGACTCAATGAGATTTTTGACGTCAAACGGGGTGTCGACCCACCCGACTATATTCGGGGCGGGGAGGGCGGCGCTTCACATCGCCGAGTATGGCGAGTTTAGAAATAAATAGCAATATGAATTGACTAATTAGGCAATTTTATATATCATGTCTATAAATATTAACAAATTTTGCGATTTAAAAAAATGGTTGATGTAAATACCGAGTATATTAAAAAAGTTATTCCCAAATTCAAGAAATTTATTGAAACTGAAGGAAAAATTTGGGAAGAAGAACGGACATATAATAATAAATTTTTCAAAAAGTACTTCTCAAAAGAGGGATTACTGAAACTTGATGAGGGAACACTACGTGAGATGATACACAAATTATGGGCTTTTAATAGTTGGACTAATAAAGATTACCTCCTACAAGAAATGCTCAAATCTGATATACAAAAAATACGTGATTCCTTTGGTTACCTTTTATTTAGCAATGAACCTATTGAAAAACGCTTTGATCTAATTATCAAAAATGTCAGAATGATGGGGGCAGCCGCTGTTTCAGAGATATTAACCCACAGTGATAGCAGTAAATATCCGATTTACAACAGAAGATCAAAAGAAGGTTTAATTGCTCTGGGTGTTTCAGAAAAGGAGCTTCCAAAATCAGCGGCGATAAGTGGAAAACAGTATAAATTGTTTTGTGATTTGGTAAATGCGGTTAAAGATAAAATTATCAATGAATTCAAAGAATTTGAAGACCTTTTCTATCTAGATTTCCTCCTGTATTATATTAGTATGAATGTACCTGATAAAAAAGAAGGTGATGTTTTAGTTTCAGAAGTTTCAGAAGATTTTGATCATGATGAAGTAGTTGACTTGGTTTTAAAATTAGGTGACGGACTTGGTTTTGATGTAGATAAAGAAATTAAAATAGCAGCCGGTAGCAGAATCGATGTTATTTGGAAAAGTAGAATTGCAAATTTGGGAATAATAGCTTATGCTTTTGAAGTTCACCGTAGAGGGGGACGTGATTCAGCCATATTAAATTTACAGAAGATTGTAAATAGAGATCCGAGCATACAGAAAGTAATAATAGTATCTAATGATACGGAGATCGAGAAATTTAGAAATGAAATATCATCTTTATCAGAGGGTTTTAGAAAATCGGTTGAGTATTTAAGGGTTGAGGATTTACAATCTGCAATAAATAACTTGGAATCATTACAAGAAATACTAAACTCGCTGGGTCTTCTTACTAACAAAAAAATAACAAGCTGATTATTAAAACAGGTTACAGCTCCACCTCACCGTGGCGGGCGGAGTGGCACTGGAGGTTCACCGCCACCGGCAGGCTCGCGATGTGGCATGGGCGGAGTTCGATATGGACGGCGAGCGCCGTGACCCTACCGCCGTAGCCCATGGGGCCTATGCCCAGCTTGTTAATCTCCTTTAGGATCTTCCCCTCCATCTCGGCGATCTTTTTATCCATGTTGGCCGAGCCGACCTCCCTCAAAAGAGCTCCCTTGGCCAAGATCGGCGCCGTATCGAACGTGCCCCCGAGCCCCACCCCCACGATCAGTGGCGGGCAGGCCTTCGCGCCTCCCTTCTCCACCGTCTCAACAACACTCCCGATAAGGCCCTCCTCCCCCTCGGATGGCGACAGCATAAAGAGCCTGCTCATGTTTTCCGCCCCGCCCCCCTTGGCGAGAAAGGAGAGCTTCAGTTTATCCCCATGTACTATCGTTATGTGGATCGTTGGGGGAGTGTTGTCCCCCACGTTCTCCCTCGTCAAGGGGTGGGCGGTGGATTTTCTGAGATTTCCCTCGGTGTAGCCGAGCCTCACCCCCTCAAAGATCGCCCTTTCGAGGCCGGGGCCGGTAACCGTTACCTCCTCCCCCCTCTCGACGAAAAAAACCGCCGTTCCCGTATCCTGACAGAGGGGAAGCCCCCTCTCCTTTGCGATCCTCGCGTTTTCGATGATCTCATCTAAGACCTCAACCCCCCTCGGCGACTCCTCGATCTCCCGCGCCTTTTTGACCGCCCTTATCACGTCTTCGGGGAGGTTTCTGTTCGCCGAGACGACGAGCTCTCTTACCGCGCCAACGACCGTATCGTATGACAGGCTCCTCACATTGCCCTCACAGCTTTACCTTCTTGATCTCGTCCCTCACCGCTTCGGCGGAGGCGGCAAGCATCTCCCTTTCCTTATCCGTCAGCTTTATTTCGATGATGCCCTCGACACCCAAACCTGACAACTTTACCGGAACGCCGAGATATATCCCGGAGATCCCGTACTCACCCTCGAGGCAGGCCGAGGCGGCGACGATCCGCCTCTGATCCCTCAGGCAGGCCTCCGCCATCATCACGGCAGACGCGGCAGGGGATACGTAGGCGCTTCCCGTCCCCAGAAGCTTCACTATCTCCCCCCCGGCAAAGCGGGTGCGCTCGATCAGCTTATCTATCTTCTCCCTGGGGAGAAGCTCAGTTATTGGGATTCCCGAAACCGAGGCGCAGCTGACGATAGGCACCATCGAGTCGCCGTGCCCCCCCATCACCATCGCGGAAACGTCCTTCACCGAGACGTTAAGCTCCTCTGCGATAAAGGCGGAGAACCTCGAACCGTCAAGGACCCCCGCCATCCCTACGACGCGTCTCCGGTCAAAGCCGGTCACCTCCTTTGTCACCCAGGCCATGACATCCAACGGATTGGTCACCACGATTACGAACGCCTCCGGGGCGTGTTTTTTGATATTTTCGGCGATCGACTTGACCACCTTGACGTTGACCTCCAGGAGGTCGTCCCTCGTCATGCCCGGCTTTCTGGCGGAGCCGGCAGTGACGATCACAAGATCGGCGCCGGAGATAGCCCCCATATCGCTCTCCCCCCTGACATCGACGTCGAAATATCCAACAGGGGCGCCCTCGAGGATATCGAGCGCCTTCCCCCTCGGCATATCGGGGACGATGTCGACGAGGACGACGTCGCCCAGCTCCTTTTCGGCGATGAAGAGGGCGGCCGACTGCCCCACGTTTCCGGCGCCTACCACCGCTATTTTAGGTCTTCGAGGCAATTTGTCCTCCCCGTTATATACGATAAAGATTTTCCATTACAAATTCCCACTCCCCCGTCCCTCCCTGCATCCAAAACGGGACGGCGACTCAATAATTTCTCCCACGAGGCGTAATCCGCCCTCTTCTCATCCGCTTTCCGGCTGCAATACACAACACAATCCAAAGGACAAAAGTCTACTATTCCGCCATGTTCTCTACGATCGTCTCCGCAAAGCCGGAGCAGGAATGGAGGGTCGCGCCGTACATCTGTCTCTCCAGGTCGTAGGTGACCCTCTTCTGGGAGATCGTCTTCGAAATGGCCGCGTGGATCTTCTCGGCCGCCTCCGTCCATCCCATATGATCGAGCATTAAAGCGCCCGACAGGATGAGGGAGCCGGGATTAACCTTGTCCTGGCCTGCGTACTTCGGGGCGGTTCCGTGGGTCGCCTCGAAGAGGGCGCACCGGTCGCCCACGTTTCCCCCCGGCGCCATCCCAAGGCCCCCTATCTGGGCCGCCAGGGCGTCGGAGAGGTAGTCGCCGTTGAGGTTCGGGGTCGCTATAACTGAGTATTCGGAGGGCCTCAGGAGGACCTGCTGAAACATCGCGTCCGCTATCCTGTCCTTGATGAGAACCTTCCCCGGGGGAAGCTCGCCGTCGAGCTCCGACTCTGTTACCGTCACGTCGTCGAACTCCTCTTTTGCCAGCTCGTAGCCCCAGTCCCGAAAGGCGCCCTCGGTGAACTTCATGATGTTCCCCTTGTGGACCAGGGTCACGCTCTCTTTATCATTTTCGAGGGCGTACTTAATGGCCCTTCTCACAAGGCGTTTGGTGCCCCCCTCGCTGATAGGCTTTATCCCTACGCCGGAGCCTTCCGGGATCTTGACGCCGAAGCTCTTGTCGAGGATCGATATAAGCCTCTTCGCCTCATCCGAGGAGCCGCTCCACTCTATCCCGGCGTAGACGTCCTCCATATTTTCCCTGAAGATGATCATGTCCACCTTTTCCGGCTCCTTGACGGGCGACGGCACCCCTGGGATATACTTGACCGGCCTGATGCATGCGTAGAGGTCGAGCTTTTGGCGCAGCGTCACGTTAAGGCTCCTTATCCCGCCGCCGATTGGAGTGGTCAGTGGGCCCTTTATCGCCACCCGATACTTCTCTATGGCATCGAAGGTCTCCTGCGGCAGCCACTCCCCGCAGTGCTCGTTGGCCTTTTCCCCGGCCAATACCTCGAACCACTTAATCTCCCTGTCGCCCTTGTAGGCGAGCATCACCGCCTCGTCGAACACGAGGACCGCGGCCTTCCATATGTCGGGGCCGATGCCGTCCCCCTCAATATAAGGTATGATCGGGTCATCGGGGACGATAAGGTCCCCGTCGGTAGTAATCTCTATTTTGCCTCCCAATGGGGGCAAATTGAAATAGGTCTTGGACATACTGTGCTTCGTCCTTTCTGCAGCGTTGTTCTTTTAAATTTATAAAAACAGGAAACCCGACAGCCATCTTGGATAAGATCGCAAACCCCGCCCGACAAAAAATCCTATCCCTATCCGGTCTTGATATCCCCGTGCTTGTTTATATGGTCGACCAGCCCGCCGTCTCTCAGGATCGTCTGCATGACATCGGGAAGGGGCGGGAACTCGAGCTCGAAACCGACCGTTATGTCCCTTACGATCCCGCTGTTAAGGTCCACCTCGATCTCATCCCCCTCCTTGATGTTTCCCGTATCGGCCATAATCACGGGGAGCCCCACGTTTATGGCGTTTCTGAAAAATATCCTGGCAAACGACTTGGCGATCACCGCCCCCACCCCGGCAAGTTTGATTATCCTCGGGGCGTGCTCTCTGGAAGACCCGAGGCCGAAGTTGTTTCCGGCAACGATGAAGTCGCCGGTGGAGATCTTTTCATGGAAACCGGGGTACACGTCCTCCAAAACGTGCTTTGCGAGCTCCGGGAGGTTTGACCTTAAATGGAAATGTCTTCCGGGGGCGATGTGGTCGGTGGAGATGTCGTCACCGAACACAAAGGCCCTCCCCTTTAAAATATCTGCCGTCATTTATCCTTTTTCTCCTCCCTTTCTATTTCCCTTTTCTTCTTCTGAATGCTGTAATTCACAACGGACTTGATCACCTTGCTCCGGTTCGCCCCCCCCAGGAGTATCTTCAGATCCTCGTAGGCGGTCGGGTCATTTACAAGCGCCCCGAGAGTCCCCTCACCCTTGTCCACCTTCTCCAGTATGCTCCTTAGGCTTACCAGGGAGGCATCGAGGTTGCTTATGGTATCGGCCGTCTCTTCCTTCCCCCCGTATATGATGGTGTGGAGCGATCCCTCCCCTTCCTTTACCTCGGTTACGATTTCATCGGCCGATTTGAGTATTCTGGCGACGTTTTCACCCGATTTCTTGTCCTTGATCGGTTTGAGAAACGTGTCCAGGGACTCGGTGATGGAAAGCGTGTTGTCTACGATCTTGTCCGCGCGCTCCAGATAGTTGAAGAGCTCCACCGATTCTTCCGACTCAAGACGCTCGCCGTTCGTCAACATCTTTTCAGCGGGACTCCCCATGGTAACAGCGATGTATTTATCCCCCAGAACCCCCTTCGTCTTTATGCTGGCCACGCTGTCGGCCCTTATCCTCTTTTTCACGTCCGTATTTATCTTTAGCTCAACGTCTATCAGTTTCTTTTCGAGATCTGTCGGAAACGACACCACCGAAACGGTGCCCACATCCACCCCGGCGAGCCTCACCGGGGCCCCGGCCCTCAGCCCCCCCACGTCCTTGAAGTGGGCGTAAAGGGTGTATTGTTCCTCGAAGAGGTGTTTTTCGCTCCCGATGGAAAAAACCAAGATGAACGCGAGGGCAAGGCCCACGAAGATAAACAGACCCACCCTTATTTCCTGTATAGTCTTCTTTGCCATAAGAAGCCTCCTTTAGAGCTCTCCAATATTTCCACGAATAAAGTCGTTGACCAGCGGTTCTTTCGACTTTTTGATTTCATTTGTCGTCCCCACGACCTCTATCTTTCCCCTGTAGAGCATGGCCATCCTGTCGGAGACGGAAAAGGCCGAGTTCATATCGTGGGTTACCACAACAGACGTCACCTTGAGCAGTTTTTGCATCTCTATTATCAGGTTGTTGATCCTGTTTGCATTTGTCGGGTCGAGCCCCGTCGTGGGCTCGTCGTAGAGGATGATCTCCGGGTCGTAGGCGATGGCGCGGGCCAAGGCCACCCTCTTTTTCATCCCCCCCGACAGGTCTACCGGCATCATCCCCTCGATTCCGGAAAGCCCCACCATTTCAAGACAGCGGGAGACCTTCTTTTCTATCTTCTTATCCGACATCTCCGTGTGCATCTTTAGGCCGTAGGCAACGTTCTCCCCGACGTTTATCGAATCGAAGAGAGCGCCCCCCTGAAATAGCATCCCTATCCTGCTCCGCACCTTTACGAGCTCCTCCTTTGAGAGTTCGACGATGTTCGTCTTGTCGACAATTATCTCCCCCCTGTCCGGCATTATCAGGCCTATCATCATCTTGAGCAGCACGCTCTTGCCCGATCCGCTGCCGCCGATTATGGTTATCGTTTCCCCTCTGTTGATGGAGAGGTCGAGCCCCCGGTATATAACCTTCTCATCGAACGCCTTCTCTATTCCTCTGTAGACTATAAACGACATTTCTTCTCCGCTAAAACAGGAGCATAAATAATTTCGTTAGAAAGAAGTCCGCCACAAGTATCGACAGGGAGATCGTTACGACCGAAGATGTCGTGGCAACTCCGACTCCCACGGTCCCGCCGGTGGTTGTGAAGCCGCGGTAGCACCCGACGATCCCTATTATTATTCCGAAGAAGAAGGATTTCCCAAGCCCGCCGATAAAGTCGCTTATCGTCAGCACATTGACGACCTGATCAAGATACTTGACCGGCTCCACCCCCAGCTCTATTACGGTAACGACCATCCCGGAGAGAATTCCCACGATATCGGCGTATACCGTAAGGATGGGAAGGACTATCATGCAGGCCAAGGTCTTGGGGACCACGAGCTCCCTTACCGGATCGGCCCCCAGCGCCTTTATCGCGTCTATCTGCTCGGTCACCTGCATGGAGCCCACCTCCGCGGTGATCCCGGCGCCCACCCTTCCTCCCACTAAAAGCCCCGTGAGGACGGGACCCAGCTCCCTGACCAGCGACACGGCCAGGACGTTTGCGGCAAAATCGGCCGCCCCGAACCTCTTAAGCGCAAAGGCCATCTGCAGCGCCATTACCGCCCCCGTAAAGAGCGCCGTTATGAGGGCGATCAGCATCGACTTTATCCCTATATATTCGATCTGGTCGACGGCCGAGCGGAGATTCAAGGGGGGAGTCAAGAGCACCTTCCCCGCCTCCAAGGTGAGCCTTGTAGTTCCCTCGAGGTAGAGCATGGCCTTTATGAACCACTTTCCCAATGTCTCAAAAAATTCCTTCATTTAACCCTTCAGTCCTTAAACTTGAAGCTGTCTACAATCTTCGTAAATAAAACGTATGAGCTATCAAAATCCTCAGGGGAGGAAAAGAGGGTCACGTCGTATATTTTTTTGTTGTGCCTTGAAACGTATGTTGAAAATATTAGGGGCACCTCCTTAAACTCCCCCGAAAGCTTGAGATGCCAGGCCTCGTCCCCCCCCAGGGTCGACTTTCGGGACTCGATATACTTTTTATTTTTTACGTAGAGGAAGAGCCCCCTCGCAATGTACTCGAGAGCCAAATCTCCATCACCGCTCATCTTGCCGCCGTAAACGTCATCGGACACCGTGACGGTGACGGTCGCCCCCGTCTCGGGATTGATGAAGATAAGGGGGATATCCTTTGCATATTTCGCCTCGAAGTCACAGTCCGGGATATCCAGGCTGAAGTCGTATCTCTCCGAGACGATTGCGTTTCCAGAAACCCGCCCCGGGAGCACCATGCAGGCGGACAGAAAGACGGCCGAAATCAGGATCAATAGCGTTTTAAAACCTGTTCTGAAAAGCGCGTCTAACATAGAGCTATTTACATTTTTTTTAAAATTTTTCATATGATACAAATCTATATTGTAAAAAACCGCTTCTCTTTAACAATCTCAGAATGGTTCGGAGCGCTAAAAGCTTAAAAGACCCCCGGCCGCGGCTCAAGCCTCCACCCTGTCCTTCCTCGAGGAAAAAATAAGCAAAGTCCCGACCACGGTGGGGATAACGGTAAAGAATATCGAAAAGCCGTACTCCGCCGCGTCCCAATCCCCCTCGGATGCGGCGGCGATGGAGCCGATCAGGATGAGAGCCGAAAATGATATAAAAAAGATCCCGAAAATAATCTTGACAACGCCCTTTGTGGTCATCTTTATCACCTTCGTCGGGAACTCCTCCGTGTCCCTGCCGTCCCTGAATCGGGAATTCTTCAGGGCGAGACGGACCCTCTTTCTGAACGACAGGTACATGAAGAAGATAAGGGGGATTATAAATATCGCCAGGGCGGACCCGGAAAATGCGAAGAAGTCGAACGTCCCGTGGAAGAAAATGGCGATTGTCAGGCCGGTTAGAGTATTTCTTCTCAGTGATTTTGGGTTGAACTTCCCCAGACCGAGGTAATAGCCGATGATGGCCCCCTCTATCCCGTGGCCCGGAACAGAGAGAAAGGCTCTCATCACCCCCGTTCCGATCCCGTGCTGAAACACGTATGCGATATTCTCCAGGGTCGCAAATCCCATAGCCGCCGCGACCCCGTAGACTATCCCGTCCATAACCTCGTTCATCTCGCTTGACCTAAACGCCTTTATCCTTATCGCGAGGTATTTGGCGTACTCCTCTATGGGAGCCACGAAGAAGAAGGCCCCTATAAATCCCTGTACGAGACTCCCCTCCATCCTTATCCCGGTAATCGACTGGATTGCAACCTCCAGAAGCCCCGCCGGTATGGTAAAACAGGCGCCCAAAATGAATGTCTTAACGACAAGCTTTTTAGGTTCCTTCTCGTACTTGTCCTTGTTGTAGACGTACCAGAGTATCGATATCCCGGGCGCTATGGAAAGGACGAGAAGCGTCAGGAAAAGCACTTAAAGACCCCCTCTTTAACCTTGGAAAAACCGGTGCTTAAACAACATTATCCAATATTTAAAGTATCTATTATATCAATTAGTAAGGTCTTGACAAGCTATTTAGACGAAAAGGTGGAAAAAGGGGGAGAATCGCAGCTCCAAAGGGAAAATCCGGGATATTTAATATGCAAAATCGATATTTCATCGGTTTTAAAAACTTAGTATATAAAGGTCAGATGTCTATGACCATCAGGTCTCGGGGCCTGATCACCTCCCCTTCAAAGCTCCCGCCGAAGGCGCCTGCCAAATCAACATCCTCCATCGGCGGGTAGAAATGGGTCGGCATGACCCTCTTCACTTTCGCCCTGGCCGCGATCCCGGCCGCCTCGCCGGGCGTCAGGTGCCCCGGCACCTTCATGCCGTCCGGGAAGGAGGTTTCGATGATAAGGAGATCCGCCCCCTCGGAGATCTCTATCAGGCTCTCGGACAGGTCGGTGTCTCCGGTGTAGACGAGGGACCGCCCCTCCGAATCAATCCTCACCGCTATGCTTTCAGGATTGTGGTTCGTCCTCGTCGTCGATACGGAAAAACGGTCGAACTCCCTTACCTCCACCCCCATCTCCTCTATATGTATCTCATAGCTCTCCGGAATAATCCACTTCCCGTACACCTCGACCAGCCCGTTGTATAATTCGCCGAACCCGACGCCCGCCAGGATCGTGAGGTCTTTCTCCCTCGCCGGGCCGATCTGGTATTTCGATGCGAATACGAAAGGGACGAAGTCGCCGATATGATCCGGGTGGAAGTGGCTTAAAAAGACCATGTCCACACCGTTGATCTCTATCCCCGCCTCGGCCATCCTCCTCAAGAGCCCCGGCCCCATGTCGAGAAGAATCGTTCGTTCTCCTATCGTCACCGCATAGGCGGCCGCCGACCGGAAAGCCGAGGGGACGATCGTCCCCGATCCCAAGACCTGAACCTTCATAGCATCGATTTTATGGTGGATTGTAAATAAGTCAACAAAAAAATGAAAAAGCTTGTAAAATCCGAAAGGAACCTGTATATATATAATATCGAATTTCAGGAGGGAATCCATGGAGAGATATATAAAAATTTTCGGCCTTATATTTTTACCGCTTCTTCTTTTCTCATACTCCTTCGCCTTTCAAGACACGGCCGCCCCTGCGCCTGACGCCGAATCAATGGCGCTGATCCCCGGCGGGAGCTACACAATGAGCTGCGGCGATCCCGATAAAGAGAAGATCGTCGAGCTCGATCCCTTCTACATCGACACCTTCGAGGTGACGAATGAGAAATTCGCCCGCTTCCTGAACGCCGTATATCCGGAGGTAAAGGAAGGCTGGCTCCTCTGGGTGAATACGGACAAGGGCTCCGAGTTCAAGATCACAAAGAATAGTGCCGAAGGCAGCGGGGAGGGCGTCTTTTCCGTCGTCGAGGGCTACGAAAACCACCCGGTAGTCACCGTCTCCTGGGAGGGGGCGATGGCCTACGCAAAATGGGAGGGGAAGTCCCTCCCCACCATGAAGCAGTGGGAGGCCGCCGCAAGGGGCAATAGCACTGCAAGATTCCCCTGGGGAGACGAGATCGATCCCGAAAAGGCCAACTACCGCACCAACGAAAAGCTCCACACAAAAGAAAAGGGGGAGATAAGATCCGTGGGGAGCTACCCCCCCAACGAGTTCGGCCTCTACGACGTTGTCGGAAACGCCTGGGAGTGGACAATAGACGAAAGCAAGACAGGTTTTCTCTCCTTCGTCCCCTTTATAAACTCCCTCTCCTTTTTGACCAACCCCCTGAAAACATTGATGGGAGGAAGCTACCTTACAGGCGAGGATGAAATCGGGGTCTCCCTTGCCCATCCGGCCAACCTGAAGGCGCGCTTTGGAAACGTCGGGTTTAGGTGCGTGACGGCGGCGGAGTGAGTCCCTGAAGGTCGGGCCATGTGGGCAGGTCTGGCCATGTTATCTGATCCCCCGTTTTTGGGCTGTCGGTTGTTTTATTGAAAGAGGGGGGGTCTCAGTTTATATTAGGGGCCATTTCTCAAGGAGAGCAGGCGAATATTATGCCGGGGGCGGGAAGGGGGGCCCGGCGAAAAATGAGGCGAGGGTTGGGAAAGCCTCGATCTGCGTTGAGAGTCCCAGCCCAGCAAAAGGCCACCATCCTTTCTTAAACCATCATCCCCCAATTAAATATCAAAAGGTGTCTTAAATCATTCAGTCGCTTAGCTATACTCCCGATTTTTTCAATACCCGGTCGGCTTAAAAAACCGGAACTGTATCAACTGAAAAACACAACGGGCGTCAGCCGTTTCAAGCCTCCGCCCGCTTCGCATTTTTGAGATTTGTGGCTGTCCCCGTTCCCTCCTAAGATAAACCCCCCTTCATTGCTGCAATAGTCAATTTTAAATGAGACGTTACCCCCCCATTAAATATCTTGCCGATTCGATCCGTATTTGAGGAGGGAATATTTTAACGTCTCAGAATATCAGCTCTTTTTAAGCCTGATGCCCATCTCCCTGACAAACCTCCTTCCCCCGATAAAAAGCGCGATGGCGAGGGCTAAAAAGACTGCCAGCTTTATCCCTCCCATGAGGCGACCGTTCACATAATTCGCCGTGACGTGGCTCTTCTCCGAGATCACGATGAGTTTCACGAAGCGGTGGATCTCCCCCCTTAAGGGTATCTGAAACTGGGACGAAACGTCTTCGCCAGTCGACGAATCGGGGGCGATCGACTCATCCTTGTTGATCACGTCCTCCAGCATCTGTTGCCTCTCGTAGACGTCCCTCCTAAGCTTGATGTTCTTCTGGTAAAATGCCGAGGAGGTGTCCTTTTCTTCAAGGATCCTCTCAAAGTACTCGATCTCCTCCATATCGCCGCCGAAGAGAACGTAATCGTTTCTTTCCGGGAGGTAGAGGGTCAGCATCATCTCCGAGACGGGGATGTTGAGCGTGGGAAGCTCGATTAATATCCTTCCCAGGGTGTCCGACTCGTCCACGGGGACGAAGATGACCGTCTCCACCAAAAATGGCTCGGCATTTCTCTCAACCGTCAGGGGAAGGGGAACGAGTATCTTCTTTTCGCTGTCTACGGATACCTTGAGCGGCCTTCCCTTTAACCTCGCCGACCAGAACTCCCCTCCTTCCGGAATCGTGATCTTAAGGTACTGTAGGTTCCTGTTTCGGATATAGAAGTGGGTCCTCAACACCATTTTTCCGTCCGCCGTGACAACGCCCACGCCGTTCGCCGAATCGGCGTTGGCTGAGAGGACCGGGAGAAGCTCCCCCTTCTCCACATTAAGCGCCAGCAGCCAGTTGGGGTTGGTGTACCTGTAGGACAGCACCGGCGAAAGCCCCTTCAGGTTCAAGAGCTTGCTTGGAAGCTCCGAGGGATCCTGGGGGGCGATCTTCGCATACTTTCCCTCCGATATCTCAAAGCCGCCGCCCGATACCACGGCAAGGTAGCCCGCGTCCCGCTTGACGCTTAAGGGCACGATCTTCGGAAACTCGATCTCTTTTGTGCCCTCGGGAAAATCTTTCTCGAAGGAGAGCGTCAGCGAGTAGTTTCCGACGACCTCGTAGCCGATCCTTACCTTCAGACCGTTCTTCTTCTCGTTGAGCTCCCATCCCGAGACCCCCTCGCCCGTGACGTCGATCAGCTCCAGATAATCGGGGAACCCTATCTCAAATGAGGTGGTCGGGGCGCCCCGAACCTCGAAGTCAACGACGGCGTCGACAAAGAGCGCCTCCTCCTCGACGTCCATCACCGTCATCACCTCGGAGAGGACTATAGATTCTTCGGGTTTACTCTTCCTGACCGCCTCTCTCTCCTCCGTCGGCGCTGACACGGTGTAGTCTATCTTTATCGCCCCTTCACCCCTCAAGACGCCGTTTACCCTTCCAGCCGACCTCGATGTGACGATCCCGTTTATGCCTACGTTCTCTAACTTGCGGTCGTAGCCCATCGCTATCGTGCCCACGGCCGCTTCTGGAACCGAAAAAGTTACACTGTGTGGGCCCGGCGTCTTCGGTGCAAAGACATAAAAGCGCGCCCCCACATTGTACCTTTTGGATTCCGCCCCGTTCCCCTTCAGATAGACGTAGACCGAATCGCCCTTCGTCTTCGTGGGGGCGTATTTCCCGTCCACCGTAAGCGAGACGAGGGAGGCCCCGTCCCCGATGACCCGAAGCTCCCGCCAACCCTCACCGAAGGTGATAACGTCAAGGTCGGCGTTTACGGTGATAAGATCTGGCGAGAGATCGGCCGTGTATTTTGCCTCCTTGACGGACAGCTCGACCGGAGGAGGCGTGGGCGGGGTCGGTTCCTCCTCGAAGAACTTCTCTATCAGCGCCTTGAACTCATCCCACGGTATGGTGATGTCGGTGTTGGGCATATCGGGCGCCTTCCCCTTTTCCCCGGCGGCGACCGCCGAGCCGGCAAGGGGAAACAGTGCCAGCGACAGGATAAGGAAGAAAGATATCAAAACCGCCGAACGCAAGACCGCCGAACGGCCTATCGCCTTTACAGCCCTATTCTTCATCTTTCTTCGTCCGCCTCTTCTTCGACTCATCCTTCTCGGACTTTTCATCCTTGCCCTCTGCTTTGTCTTTCCTGATTTCGGCCAGCCTCTTTTTGACCTCGTGCCTGATATCGTTCAGATAGTAGAGAAGCCCGACAACCAGCCCCCAAAACAGACCCCACTTGAGCGCGTGGAAATCGAGGATGAAAAAAAGGTGTAAGAGGATTATTACCCCCAAGGAAACGGCGACGGCTATCGACTTATCCTTATTTATGTAGAGCCTCTTCCTCTTTCTCGCAGACCTGACGGCGAACAGCAGGGTGGCGAAAAAAGTGGCCCACGCCAGTATCTCAATATAGGAGATCCATCTCTTAACGTCCATTCCCTGGAACCTGAACTTGACGATGGACTCCTCCCCCTTCTTTACGATCGTCTTATTGTAGTCCAACTTATAACCGGAAAATGGGATATCGACCCTTACCGGCAGGACCCCCCGCTTCCTTCCCGATTTGCCCCCTATGGTGTCGATACTGTCTCTGATTACGTTCATCTCGGTCTGGCTCCGGAGCCCCCCCGACGGGGCGGGGGCATACTCCTTCTTTTCCATCGACATCTCTTCTTCGGCCACAAATCCCTCACCCGTTGAGATTCCCATATCCCCCGTGTCGTCGTAGCCCGGCTTGGATACGGGAAAAATCACAGGAGCCGATATCAGCTCCATATCCTTCCCGAGGTTTCTGTAAACGTATTTCTTCGGGAGATATAGTGTCCAGGTCATCTCTCCCACCCTGTAGTCGGTCTTAGGCGCGTAAAACGTCCTCCAGCCCGTTATCCTGTTGAACGGCTTCGTCTCTGTGCTGTAGGTCATCTCCACGACGAAAGAGGTCATCCCGCCGTCCGTCTTGACCGACCTGTCCAGCGGGATCAAAACCCTGCCGTATCTGTCCCTCGTAAGCTTTACCGGCTTATCGGAGACGAAGGCGCTCCACACCTTGGTTGTTCCCTCTCCCATATCTTCCCCGACCGATCCTTCATCCGCAGTATCCTCCCCCGCAGGCTCCTCTGCAAACATCTCATCTATCTTGAGCTTCAGGAACTGCTCGGTCGTGTTCCTCACGGTAAAGCGCGCCCTGGTGACCAGGTCCCCCCTGACGGTAAGAAGGGAAGTCAGCTCTTCCTTTATGATGACGCAGGTATCAACCTCCTCGTCCTCGTTCTTCGTGACGTCGAGCCTCAGGCCGAACGGGTGTTTCAGGTATTTATATGAGTAGAGGATCGAGTTTTCGGTGGCGGAGATCAGCTCCCCGGGGAGCTCCGTAACGTCGAGGGGGCTTAGGTTCTCGGCCTTTAGCTCGACCACCTCTACCTCCGTCGATTTTGTAACCGCCATAAAGCCCTGCTCCCTAACAATATTGAGGACCTCTATCTCCGGGACATCCACCTGGGCCGTGGTGTCCCCCATGTTTTTCTCGTAGATTACCGCCAGGCTGAAGTCGCCGCTGACCTCAAAGCTCATATTGACGGTCACCTTCACCTTTTCCCCTTCGGGGGTTATCTCCCAGTCCCTGATCCCCTCCGCCTTGACGTCAATAATATCAATATCCTTCGGCACCAGAAAAGAGAAGGTGGATATCGATTTGTGGAGGATCTCGTAGTTGATGGTCGATACCCCGCCGAGAAAGCCCTCCCCCACAGAGATCAGCGTATTGACCTTGGCCATGACCCTGAGCTCTCCCGATATCTCCTCCGGGACCGCGGGACTCCAGTAGATGGAGACGCTGCTTGTCACCGGCAGCGCCGCTTCGAGCCTTGTCGATCCCTCCAAACCCGTCGTCCTCTTGTAATTTGCTGGATCGATCGTGAAATCCATCCCAGGCTTGGGCACGGAAAACTCCAGCGTGGATACGGGCGCCATCGGTATCGGCACGTTGACGCCCACCTTCCCCGATCCCTTATCCACCGGCTTGTAAAACGTGAGCTTTAGAATGTGTCTTCCCGGTTTGTTCATGATCAGATAATAGTAGCTCCCCGACGTCCTCAGCGTCACACCCTTGCCGTCCATGGTAACGTCGGAGACCGCAAGGCTGCTTGAGAGTATCGGCACCTCTATCCACTTGTTCTCGGCAAGTACGTCGACGGCAAACTCCGCATCGAAGACCGCGCTCTCCCCCTCCAACCTGCCGGCGTAGTGCGACTCGGATATCGAGTAGTCAATCGGGGGCAGGGGGGGCTCCGGCGGCTCCTCCGGCGGAACGAGGAGCTTTTTGATCAGGTCCTTGAAATCGGACCAGGGCACGGATACGGAGCTGTTCGGAAGCTCGGGAAGCTTCGTCTCCTCCTCCGAAAACGCCTGAACCGGTGAAAACGTCAATATCGACAATGAAAAAGTCGAGATGATAAAAAGCAGAATTATCCTTCTCATGTTTACCTCCCACACTTCGTTGGTTTTAGAGATAAGACAGATTTTTTTCGATATGGTTCTTAAGTTTAGCGATTTTTTGGTAAATTAATCCTCTTTGCAGATTATTTTACCACCCTTATCGCCAAATGGGAAGTCTTTAGGGGAACGGATTTTCGGGAGGTCTCCGCCCGATTTTGATTAAAGTATGCGGGATATGAAGGGATTTGGAGCTATTTGATGTTTAAGGAGACGCCTTCAGCCTGTGGTGAGATGCGCCGTATATACATTGCGTTGACAGGCAAGGGGGCCTCTTCATTATCTATTCGGCCCCCTTGCCGTAACCGTCTAAACAACAAGATTAACGATGCGGCCTATGAGGAGGTCCGGCGCCTTCGTGCCAACATCCTGCGGAGGAACCTGACCCAGAGGCTCCACCTCGACCGCTTTTTAGGATTTTCGCTCAGCTCCACCTCGGCGTTGTCAAGGGCGTCCTCCATGAGGGCGTCGTGAAGGGGGCCGATGAACACCTGCCATTTAAGCCATTTCTTCAGGTCGCAGTCGGCGTCAACGATGTGGCGAAGCAGTACCGACCCCCGGCGTGGAACGACCTCGAATAGGTGGCGTCCGTTAAGCCCCTCGGAGAGGCCCTGGTCGATGAAATCGAAGGTAGCCCTCCTTCCGGGGACGTATTCGGTCACAAAATATCTTATCGGCCCGTGTCCACCCCTCACCCCCTCCCCGACTGGGGCGTCAAGCTCCATGGGGGGCCAATTTTCCCTCGGCCAGAGTCGGTCGTCTTCTCCCGCCAGGGTATTCAACAGGGCGCCGACCTTTTCGAGGTCTGCGCTGAAATTTCGCTCGTGTACGTTATAGATCTTCATCTCTTCCTCCGATAACGGCGTAAAATGTCTTTTCTATCATCTTGTCTAACATTTTCGGGGGGATCTTTCCCATCACAAGATACCTCTTTGTCGCCGAATAGGGGACGTCGATCAGCGCGAAAGTCGTCTTCAAAATGGACGTCTCCGCAACGTCGCCGAAGGTTCGCCGGGCATAATCCCTTATCCCCTCGTCCAGCCCCCGGGAGAGGCGCGCCGCTTTTTCCCTGACCTCCCCGGGCCAATCCCCGGAGACCAGCTCCTCCCGCCTGTGGACCAAAAGGACTTTGCCCTCGATCGGATTTTCCCTGACCCATCGGGGGGTGTGGAGCGCCGCCGAAAGCCCGTCGAGGCGGCCCAACGCCTCCAAGAATCCGTGCTGGAAGGATTCCACACTCCTGAGCCAGAGCTCGGCAAGGAGTATCTCCTTTGTGGGGAACCTGTGGTAGACGGAGCCTATCGGCGCCTTCAGCTCTTCCGCGATGGCGGACACCGTGGCCGCCCCCACACCCCCCTCCGCCACGAGCTTCAAGGCCGCGTCGAGGAAATCGGTCCCACCAAATTTCGCCTTTCTTCCCATAATAGTACTATTATATTAGTATATATATTCTAATATGTCAAGGATTTTTTAAGTTTTTTGATATTTTTACGATATTTTTCTGTGGAAATATGACGGGGCGCCTACCGGGTGACGCAGTAGATCGCAAATCTGTCGGCCGCTTTCTTATGGTAGTGCAGCGTTCTCCCGTTCGGGGAGGGCGGCAAGGCGGGCAAAACCTCTCTCCCTTTCAATGAAATAGAAACCCATCCACTAAGCCTAAGACTAACATAGACCCGTTTCACACCACCGTTTTACGCAGCAGGGAATATCGTGTCATCCCAGCGAAAGCGTAAATCCAGAAGCTTTTTACGCTCCCCCCTGCTGCGGTAACAGTGTATATACTGTCATTCCCGCGGAAGCGGGAATCCAGTTGATATTTTTCTGGATTCCCGGTCAAACCAAGAATGGCAGAATAGGTATCATTCCTGTAGGAAAAGCGTCATCCCCTTGGGAAGCGGAAAACCAGTGAAACTTTGTCCAGCCCCCCTGCAGCAAAAGCGGGGTCACGAATAAATACCGGCCACCCCTGCTAAAGGAGCGTGGTGAATATCAGCCAGTAGAAGAATCCCGCCGCCGCAAAGACAAGGGTCCAGTAGACGACTTTTATTGAAAGCCACAATTTGGATTTGACAAATTCCATCTATCTAAAACTCCCTTTCTATTTCCAATGGTCTTTAGGTCAAATAATCTTATTTGATGAGAAAGTGCCTCCCGTAGACTATCGTCGGGTAGACCACCAGAAAGCCTATAACGAGAGAAATAAGAATTCTCACGACAAATGCCATCTTGTCCTTCGATTTCATATCTAAAGCCTCCTTTCTTTACAGCTCATAAGAGAGCTTAAAAAGGGCGTTACCTCCCGCCCGATGCCCCGACCCTGTCGGCGTATTCCAGCAATCCCTTGGCGGAGAGCTTGACCACCCGAATCTCGGTCTTCGGGAAGAAGCAGACCCCCACAACCCACGGGTAGTCCTTGTCGACGGGGCAGGTGTAGTAGCTGGCGTAGATGTAGTCGCCCCTCCTGACCACGCCGGTGTACGATGTGTCGCCGTTGCTGGGAAGGTCGAAAAGAAATACCAGCTCCTTCTCCTTCACCTCGTAGAAGGCGGTCCTCTTCGTCGCCAGGTGATTGCCCATGTCAAACCTCGGGCCCATGTGGTTTCTCCCCACGGCGAATATCCTCCCGTTAACGGGGAAGAGCGTGGCGCCGTCGAGCCTCGTTATGAAGCTGTAGGAGTACTTCCACTCCTTATACGGCTCTGAGGATACGGCGATGATCGTGTTCGCCGTTGGATTGCCGAAGGCGTACCCGCCGGTGCCGAGGCTGCTGCATCGGATTGCCGAGATGATCCGGCCGTCCGGCAGAAACTCCATGCACGGCTCGAAGAGGCCGCGGGCGACGTAGACCTCCGACACCTCCTCCCAGTTGACACCGTCGCTCGACCTTAAGAGGACTATCATATGCGTCGTTCCCTCGTCCTCCACATCGTCCCCCTCGATCTTCCCGCCGTACCCGACGCCGACCTCCGCCCTCTTCTTGTTGCCGCTGGCCATCACATACCAGTTCTTCCCGTCTTTGGTCTTAGGCCTCCACAGGTTCCACCCGCCGGACGTGACCTTCCCCGCCGTACTGTCCCCGCGGCGGTCAACCACAGCTATCGTATCGAGCTCCTTGGGCGTCTCCCAGTTGACCCCGTCGTCGCTGACCGTCCAGTAGGTGGTCATCGGCTCCGGGTCGAATAGGAAGTTGGGTAGAAAGTAGACGAAGAGCCTGCCATCGATGGCGGCGAACTTCGGGTCCCTTACGTCCGTGTCCGGGACGGTGATGCTTGCAACCTCTTCCCAGTTTACGGCATCGTTGGACCTCTGGACGATGAGGGCCCCGTTTTTGTCCTCCAGGTGCCACTTCGTCCGGGCGTGGATAAGGAAAAACGATCCGTTGTAGAAGACCATGTCCGTGTTGGACTTGTGGAGCGTCCTGGGATCATCGCCGTGGGGAACGGCCACCCTGTTTTCAAGCTTTAAGACCGGATCGATCTCGAAGGGGGGCGGGGAGCGAAGATCCCAGTAGATCAGCATAACGGAGATGAGGAGAACCGGGAGGAGAAAGATGATCCCCAGCCCCGCGAGAAAATATTTTACGACCTTCATTTCATTCCTCTTAAAAAATGATTGATTGACCTGAAAAAACTCTGTGTCTCAAAAAGCGAGATTACACAATAGACTTCTTCAAACGACCATCTATCCATTCGAGAGAAAACCTTTCGCACATTTCACGAAGGCCTCTCTATCCTCCGGGGTGATAATTACGCTCGATCTCCTGTTTCTCAAGACTATCTCCACGACCCCGGTGAATTTTGTCGAAAGCTTGACAAAGGAAAACGATCCCCTTACAGGGCTTGCCGGCCTTATGTCCTCGATCTCGTCCCATTTGAGCCTGAGGTCGTAGAGGGTTCCCAGGATCCTCAGCCCCTCTTTCGTCTGGATGATGTAGTTGGGCAGGTAGGGTCTTACAAAGAAAATGAGCCTCATCAAAAGGGAGGGCTTCACCCTCTCGAAATATGGGGAGGATTCGAGGCGTATCGCCTCGTCGTCAAGCCTTCTTTTGGCGCCGAGATAAAGCGACGTAAAGACGACCCCCATTGCAAAAAGGCCCGCCGCCATCCCCGCAAGGAAGTTGTCTATGATCCCAAGGGGATAGGCGATGGTGGAGAGGTAAATAACGGCCATTATCCCCTGCATCCCCCAGTTCGTCGCCGCCATGATCTTCCCCTCAACCATACGGCTGAAGTAGAAGAGATCGAACGCAAGGATGAAGAGGAAGAAGGCGAAGAGGATCACGAAGAAGAGGGGGCCGAACGTCCCCTTTTCGCTGTAGTGGTCCGGGTTTCCGGCTATGTCGAAGTGGGTCGGGATCAGGTCGGGGAGGTGGGGATAGGCATAATAGCCGATCAGGGCGACAATCCCGAGGATAATCAGCGCCGGCAGATGGTATTTAAACACCTTTAGATACATAACCCTTCCCGAGAAGATGTTCAAGCTCGCAAGTAATGGTGCGGCATCTTAATCGAGTTTTGAATAGACTACCAGAATTGGAGACTAATTGCAACCGTACTTGGCCTGTTTTCCACGGTTTGTTTATAGAATTTAAGCTTTTTTGAACGGGTGGGTGAATGTGTCGTATCCACACGGCGGCGATGGAAGTTGCCTTTTAGCTCTTAGACAAGTGGGAAGCCTTGTGTCGTATTACTCGGCGGCGATGGGAGAAAAAAAGGGGGAGCAGGATTTGCCCCCCTGCCCCCCTTTGTCCCGGTTGTAGGACTCTTAGAGCTTACGGCGTTATAACATCGCCCGCGCCGAAGTCTGTACGAACCGGCTGGTCCTGATCCACCAGAGGTTGGGGCAAGGTCTCGCCGACATCGTAGTTTCCGCTCCACGTGCCGTCGCCGCCGGCAGGCCTAAATCCGTTTTCGCCCCATAACACGTAGTTGCCTCCGCCTACCGTGCCCGTATCGAGATACAGCATGTAGCGATCGACGGCTCCGTTTACTATCCCGGAATTGTCGTAGAATATCGTGGGGGTGGACGCGACGTTTCCTATCAAATTGAATCCTATTATGTATCCTCCAAATGCTGCAGAGGTTGTTGAGACAATATCCATGTAGTTATGCTTGATGTTGGCGAAGACGTCGAGAGCCCCGTAGAGATACGTTCCATAAGCCAAATTGGCGCTGGACGTAACAGACATCGCATTCCCGGAGATCAATAATGGGCTTGCAGCCGAGCCTAAGCTTCCGCTGGTCGAAAACAATTGAATGCCGTATGTGCCGCCACTTCCACGGATGTTATTTAACATGTTGTTCCCGGTGATTGAGCCGAAGACGTCGTTAATCGATTGGATATAGATTCCGTACGCATCGTTGCCGGTAGACGTTGCGGCAATCAAATTTTCGGAGATAAAGAGGGGACTTGTTGCCGATCCTATGCTGTTTCCGAGAATATACATGCCGTAAATGTGGTCCGCACCCGTGATGGTATTGGACATGTCGTTTCCTGTGATACTGGCGAAGATGTTTCCTGCGGCGGCCGCCGGGGCCTGGAGCCAAATCCCGTAGGCATCGGATGTGAGTACTCCGGTGTCGACCGTTGCTGTAATCGAGTTCCCCGAGATGATCACCGGTCTTAAATCGGTCCCTATGTTCCCGGCTGCTGAATTAAGTCTGATGCCATAGGCCTCAGCATTTGCGGTGATCGTATTCGACATGTCGTTTCCGATTATTGATGAAAAGATGTTATTTACGGAACTAAAATAAATCCCGTGTGCAATGCTTCCGACGGCGGTGAGGGCGGCCGTTACGGTCATCGGGTTCTCCGAGACGATAACGGGGTTTGACTCGGAGCCTATGCCATCGGCACTCATGTAAATGCCGTAGGCACTATTAACTCCGGATACCCCGCCCGACATATCGTTTCCGACAACATTGGCAAAGATGTTCGAACCGGCGCCGTTTGCATTAAGATACATCCCGTACGAGATACTGCCGGCATAGGGGCAGTTCACGGTCATCGGATTACCCGCGATGATTACGGGTCTCGTCTCCGAGCCTAAGCTCCCCGCGGTTGAAAGGAGGTAAATGCCCGTTGCATTGCTGCCCCCCGTGATCGTGTTCGAGAGATCGTTTCCGGTGATGGCGGCAAAGCTGCCTGTAGTTGAATGGAGATGTATCCCGTATGCTTCACCGGGGTCGGACGTTGCGGTTATCGGGTTCCCGGAGATGATTACCGGACATGCCTCAGATCCCATGCCGCTTGTGAGGTTATAAATGGAGATGCCGTAGGCATAGTCTTCTGCGCTGATATTGTGCGACAGGTCGTTTCCTATAACTGCGGCGAAGATGCCTGTTCCCGCCGCTTCCTCTAACCTGATCCCGTAGGCGCTCACATTGGGCAGGCCGCTGCCTGTGGCGTTTACGGAAACCGGATTCCCCGAGACGATTACCGGACATGCCGCAGATCCCATGCTTCCGTTGACCGCGCGCAGGCGAATGCCGTAGGCCTCCAATTCACCGTGGATTGAGCTCCCACCAGATGCTGTCTCTCCCATATAGTTTCCGGTGATGGCTGCAAAGAGGTTGTTACCCGCCCATATGTTAATGCCGTACCCGTTCGAATTGTAGCCCGTTACGAACATCGGGTTCCCGGAGACTATCACCGGGCTCGTCTCAGAGCCTACGTTTCCGTTGGGCGATAGAAAGTTAATGCCGTAGGCATTATCATTCCCCCTGACCATACCCGTCATGTCATTTTCGGTGACGACCGCGAAGATGTCGCCGTTCGGGGCTACAGCGCTGGCTTCGATGGAAATCCCGTACGCGTCTGTAATATTGGACGTTACGGTCATCGGATTTTTGGAGACAACAACTGGCTTCGTCTCCGATCCTATGTTTCCGTTGATGGAACGAATTAAAACCCCGTAAGCCCATTCGCTTGCCTCAATAGTGTTCGACATGTCATTTTCTACCACATCGGCAAAGATATCACTATTAGCAAATAGGTAAGCCCCGCACGCTCCAAAGATGTCGGAATAGACTTTCATTGGGTTTCCGGCTACTATTATCGGCCTTGCCTCGGACCCCAGGCCCCCTGAGCTCGAATAAATGTAAATCCCGTAGGCCTCGGTATCCGCCCAGATGCTATTGGACATGTCGTTCCCGGTAACATAAGCGAAGATGTCGCTTCCGGCATTGATGCGGATACCCCACGCATCTCCGGTGTTACCCCTGACATTTATAGGGTTTCCCGATACAATCAGGGGGGTTGTCGCAGAGCCTATGGCTCCGGACGCGTCAAGATATATGCCGGCGCCATTGCTGTCTCCCTCGATCGTGTTCGACATGTCGTTTTTGGTAATCTTCGCGAAGATATTGCCCGGCGTAGCAAGGCCTATTCCGTATGCGTTTTCTCCAGTCGACTCGATGTCGAAGGTGTTGTTGGCGATGATGATCGGATTCCCCTCACTGCCGATGTCCGCTCCGATATCGGCACGGATCCCGTAGGCGCTTAAGGCGTTGGTCAGTGTAAACGTGTTGTTCGTTATCTTTATCCCCGTGCCCCCCGAGCCGTTTATGATTTCAATGCAGTAATTGATGCCGTTGGCGTCAAAGCCGAGGCCGGTTACGGTGGGGTTGGCCGCGTTGAGATGAAGTGTGTCGCCGAATACGGTCGGGTGGCCGGAATAGGGCATGTTCGATACCGGGTATTTCGGGTGGTTTACCCCCGATCCCCAGAGGAGGAAATCGGCGATGTCAAGAGAGAGAACTCCGGCGACCGACTCGTCCACCGTCGCGATCGTCGAGCTGTTCATAACGTGGATCGTCCTGCACGTCCCGGCAATAATCCTCGGGTCGCTGGCAAGGGCGAAAGAGAGCGTGGCGTAGGGATTTTCCATCGTCCCGTCCCCCGTGACGTCGCTTCCAGTCTCGCTCACAAAGACGATGTCCTCGATCTCCCCCCCGCCCCCGGGGATGTTGTCGTTGTCATCATCGACAATAACCTTTACGTCAACGTCCCTCCTCACAGGCTCGACCATCCTGGCCTTCAGCTCCCGGCTACCGGTAAACACGTCCCCGATACCCTCAAATGGGTTCTTGCCCGTGACCAGATTTCCCATGGAGAAGGGGACCTCGAACGTGACCTCGCCGTAGTGCTCGGCCTTGCTGTAGTTGTCGTGGTGAAACTCGTAGTTGAGCCTCATGAAGTCGGTGGGGATAATCTCCAGCCTCGTCATAAAACCGTTGATGTCCCTGACGCGACGGCCCTGATAGTTGTACCCCCCGACGTAGGCCCACGTCTCCACATATTTGGAGATATAGGGTATCCTCACGCCCGCCTCGTAGTCGAAGCCGCGTATCGGCTCCTCCACACGACCGCCGGTAAGGACGATCCCGCTGTCCGACAGGGCGTACTTGGCGTAGGGAGTCCCCAGGCCGTCGATCTTCGTGTGGGAGAGGGGATAGTAGTAGTTGAAGCGTCCGGTCAGTCCCAGGTTAAAAGACTCAAGCGGGATATCGGCCATAGCCTCCAGCCCCAAGCCCCACTGCTCGTGGTTGGTTCCCCAGTCTGTCCTTCTCTGGTCGTAGTATGCGTTCAGCCCCAGGATCAATTTTTCATCCCAGAGGAGGCGCCTGTACCCCGCCCCGAGGTTCACCTCCCAGCCTTCGTGGTCGTTGGGGGTGTACTTGATGTTACTAAAGACGATGTTCTTCTCGTCCTGGTAGAGGGGAATCAAAAAGTCCATGATGTATAGGACCCTCGACTCCGTCCCGAAGCGGACCCCCGGCCTGAA
>JAFGIX010000068.1 GCA_016929395.1 Candidatus Zymogenus saltonus | reverse complement strand
TTTCTCTGTTTTTACAATACTTTGGAAAGATTTGATGTCCATGATTTACCTTATCATGGTGGCAAATCTTTTACAATCACCAAAAATATTTGGTTTTTTTTATTGTGTTGACAATTGACAAAAAGAGAACAAAAATGTAGATTCATAATTTAATAAGGAGTTAGTATTATGTTTAAACTAAAAGAGACCCCGAAGAGGCTTGTGGAGAACGGTAAAGTGGTGGAGTGGGGATTTTTCAAGACGCCGTTTCGCGATCTGAACCTCCTGGACATAAAGATCCCCGGGCTTCCCTCTTTTCTCAACAACTTCAGGCTCAAGGAGTGGCAGCACTACGCGCTCATCGGGGGCGATTTCGTCCTGACCTTCTTCTTCATAAACGGCAAGTACATGAGCGTCTCCTTCTGCTACTTTCTGGACAGGAACACGGGCAGGTTCACCGAGCACCACAAGAACGTCCCGGGGGGTGTAGCCAAACTTACGTGGGACCTCTTCAACGGCGATTGTCGCTTCAAGGCGGGCAATTACAGGATGGAGTTCGACAACCGCCTCAGCGAGGGGAAGCACCGGGCGAGGATAAGCATCAAGGGGACGAAAAAGAGGCCGGGGATAGAGGCGGAGATCGAGATGCTCGAGGACCTGAACAAGATACAGCCCCTCGTATCGGTGGTGCCGATCGGCCAGAACCGCCCGATGTACACCCACAAGGCGGCGGTCCCGGTGAGGGGGGAGATAACCTACGGAGAAAGGCGCATCTCTCTAAATGAAAAGAGGGACATTATTTTAATCGACATCCAGAAGACCTACTATCCCTTCAACACATGGTGGCAGTGGGCCGCCTTTGCCGGATACGACAAAAAAGGCCGGCTGCTGGCTATCAACCTGGTGAAAAACATGACTACCATAGACGACGAGGCCTACAACGAGAACTGCCTCTGGGTGGACGGGAAACTCTCCAAGCTCTCCGCCGTCCGCTTCGATTTCGACGCGAAGGACGTAACGAGGCCCTGGAAGATCGAGACCACCGACGGCAAGTGCAGCCTCGTGATGAGGCCGATGGGGGAGAGGAAGGGCTACATCAACCTTGGGATTTTGGTCGACGATTATCACCAGCCGTTCGGACCCTATTCCGGGACGGTTGTCGATTCGAAGGGGGTGTCCTACGAGATAGAGGACTTCTTCGGGGTCACCGAACACCACAGGGCGAGATTCTGATTGTTTGCGCAATCGGATTGCAAAAGGTCGGTTGTCCGATTTAGGTTTTATGAACAAATGATTGTTGTTATAAATAATGGGGAAAATGTTAAATGTCAGAGCGGCACGCCCCGAGGACGCCGGGGACATAGTGAGGCTGATCAAGGGACTTGCCGAGTTCGAGAGGGAGCCCGAAGCAGTCAAGATAACCGAGGAGGATGTTATCGAGCACGGCTTCAACGAAGACCCTGACCTGAACTACTTCTGTTGCCTTATGGCGGAGCGGGACGGAAAGGTCGTGGGATTCGCCCTCTATTTTTTCACGTTCTCTACTTGGGAGGGAAAACCGGCTCTTTATCTTGAGGATATCTTCATCCTCCCCGAATACAGGAGGCGCTCGGTCGCCAAGGGCTTGATGGTCGAGCTCGCGAAGATAGCGGTTCAAAAGGGATGCGCGAGGTTCGAGTGGGCCGTCCTCGACTGGAACGTGGACGCCATGGACTTTTACCACGCGATGGAGGGGAGCCACCAGAAAGAATGGCAGATATTTCGTATGGAGAAAGACGAGATAGAGGCCCTCGCGTCGACTGAATGGGAGTGAGGTTGGCGAAATAGTATTCTGTCATTCCCGCGCAAGCGGGAATCCAGAATAATATCTTGCTGGATTCCCAATCAAGTTGGGAATGACAGTATAGATTCGCAGTCAAGCAGGGAATGACAGTAAAGGTTCCCAGTAGAATTGGGAATGACAGTATAGATACACAGCCATGTTGGGAATGACAAAACATTTCATTCCCGCGCAAGCGGGAATCCAGAGGGAGGGTTTCTGTGTGTAGGGTTCTATTGACAAGCTTTAGCCTGTAAGTGGGTGGCTCGATCAAGGACGGAGTTGCAGAAATAACACGGACAAAGCCTCACAGGGGCACGTTATTATGATTATGCAAGTTTGTCCGTGCCACCCAAATCCTCATTTTTTTACTATAAATGGGTGGCACTGACAAGCGCCAAATTGTCAGTTAAAGGTTGGGAAACGGGAATCCAGTTTAATATCTTGCTGGATTCCCGATCAATGTCGGGAATGACAGCATAGGTTCCCAGTGGCGCTGGGAATGACGGCATGGACTCCCGGCGTCGGGTGGCACTGGCAGGCACTAACCTGTCAGTGGAAGGCTTCAGCCGTACCCCTCTAACCCTCACAGCATCTTCTTCAGCTCTTTCTTCAGCACCTTACCCCCCGGGTTTCTCGGGAGCTCCTCTACGAAGAAGAACTTCTTGGGGATCTTGAAGTTTGCGATCTTCCCGAAGAGGCGCTCCACGATCTCCTCCTCGGTTATCTTCTGACCTTCCTCCAGTATCACAAAGGCGCAGACGACCTCCCCCCTCTTCGGATCGGGCATCCCTATCGCCGCCGCCTCCTTTATTTCGGGAAGGGAAGTTATCGCCTTCTCCACCTCGGTGGGGTAGATGTTCTCCCCGGAGCTGATTATCAGCTCCACCTTTCTCCCCACAATGTAGAGGAACCCCTCCTCGTCCCTCCTTCCCAGGTCCCCCGTGTGGAACCACCCCCCGCGCTTTGCCTCCCCGGTCTCCACCGGCTTGTTCCAGTAGCAGGAAAAGATGTTCGGGCCTTTCAGGATAATCTCCCCCACCTCGCCGTGGGGCACGTCAACGTCGTCGTCGACGATCCTCATCGTCATGTGGAAGACCTCTTTCCCCACGGAGCCGGCCTTCCTGATGGAGTCCTCAAGGGAGAGGGCGCTTATCTGGCACGTCTCCGTCATGCCGTAGCCCTGGGCGAAGCGCACCCCCTTCTCGTCCTGGTATTTTTTTATCAGGTGAACCGGCATGGGCGCCGCCCCCGCGAAGAAATAGTAGACGTGGGAGAAATCTGTCCTCCCCCACTCCTCCGCCTCGGTCATCATGTGGTACATGACCGGGACCGTGAACATGTAGTTGACCTTCTCCTTGGTTATCAGCCTCAGCATCTCCGAGGCGTTGAAGAACCTCTTAAGGACCAAAGACCCCCCGGCGTATATGACGGGGGTCGTGGATGCGGCCAGCGCCCCGATGTGGAACATCGGGGCCGACACGAGGGACCGAAAGCTCCTGTTAAGGCTGTAGTTGATCAGGTTGTGGATGGCGTCAAAGATGATGTTCTTGTGGGTAAGGACCGCCCCCTTAGGATCGCCGGTGGTCCCCGAGGTGTACATGATGGCGAGGGGGTCGTCTTCCATAACCTCGGTTTCGGGGGTCGGCTCTTCCTCCGAGAATTTCGAGACGAAGTCCTTGACGTTCGGGTCTTCGAGAAGCTCCTCGCCGCCGTGCTTTATGAAGTGCTTTATCTCCCCCCTCTTCGACTTCAGCCCCATCACGTTGTCTGAGAACTCCGAGGAGTAGAAGACCGCCTTGGGGGTGCAGTCGCTCAGGATGTAGGCGAGCTCCGGCACCGCCAGCCTGAAGTTCATCGGAACCATGATTATCCCGGTCTTGGCGCAGGCGAAGAATATCTCCAGGAACTCCGAGGAGTTAAGCAAGAGCGCCCCGACCCTGTCGCCCCGCTTAAGTCCCATGCCGTAAAGGGCGTGGGCCATCCTGTTTACCCTTTTGTTAAACTCGGCGTTTGTATACTGTCTGTCCTCCCGCTCCTCTTCCTTCAGGAAGGGGCCGTCGGGATATGTCATCGCCCTCTTGAACACCCACTCTCCAACGTTCATGCTTTATCCTTTTCATTCTCCTTTGGTAAAAAACATATGAGGCTGATTCGTCCGAACCATCACCTTTAAAGCCTCTTTTTCAGCTCTTTCTTCAATATCTTCCCCGAGGTGTTCCTCGGGAAATCGTCCACGAAGACGACCTTCTTCGGAATCTTGAACTTGGCTATCTTGTCGGCCAATCCCTCGATAAGCCTCTCCTCTGTCAGCTCTTTTTCCTTTTTCAATAATACGAAGGCGCAGCCGACCTCGCCCCTTGTCGGGTCGGGCATCCCCACGACCGCGGCCTCCTTGACCTGATCGAGCGACTGGATCGCCCTCTCCACCTCGGCGGGGTAGATGTTCTCGCCGGAGCTTATGATCATCTCGACCTTTCTGCCTACGATGTAGATAAATCCCTCGTCGTCGCGCCTTGCCATGTCGCCGGTCAGAAACCAGCCGTCGGAAAAACCCTTTTCCGTCTCCTCCGGTTTATTCCAGTATCCGGTAAAGACGTTCGGCCCCCTGACGATTATCTCCCCCACCTCGCCTTTGGGAACGTCGGTTCCCTCCTTGTCGACGATCCTCATGATTACGTGGAACTCCTCCTTTCCCGCGGAGCCGGCCTTCCTTATCGTCTCCTCGATGGGAAGGGAGCTCAACCGCCCCGTCTCTGTAAGCCCGTAGCCCTGGGCGAAGCCGACCCCCTTCTCGGTCTGGTATGCGCGGATGAGCGGTATCGGCATGGGGGCGCCCCCGGCGATGAAGTACTTCACGTGGGAGAAGTCGGCGGACTTCCACTCCGCCGCCTCCGCCATCATCTGGTACATTACGGGGACGGCGAACATGTAGTTGATCTTCTCGTTTGCGATGAGCTTTATTATCTCCGAGGCGTTGAAGAACCTCTTCAGAACCAGAGACCCCCCGGCGTATATCACGGGGAGGGCCGCGGCGCCCAAGGCCCCGATGTGAAAGAGTGGCGCCGTGACCAGGGACTTGAAGCTCCTGTTCACGCCGTATCCGAGAAGGTTGTGGACGGCGATAAACGTGATGTTCCTGTGGGAGAGCATCGCCCCCTTCGGATCCCCGGTGGTTCCGGAGGTGTATATGATGACCAGGACGTCCGTCTCATCGACCTCGGTCTCGACGTTAAGCTCATCGGCGGGGAAGGGCGACACGAAGTCGGAGAGGAGGGGGTCACCCTTTATGTCCTCGCCGGCGTGCCTGATGTAGTTCGGGACGGCGACCTGACCTCTTATCTCTGTGACCTTGTCGGCGAAGTCTGATGTGTATATCAGGACCTTTGGGCTGACGTCGTTTACGATGTAGGCGAGCTCCGGCACGGCCAGGCGAAAGTTCATCGGGACCATTATCGCGCCGATCTTAGCCAAAGCGAAGAATATCTCCAAAAACTCTGACGAATTGAGCATGACAACGCAGACCCTCTCCCCCCTTGAAACGCCTATGCTCATAAGGGCGTGGGCGGTCCGGTTGACCCTCTCGTTGAACTCCAGGTTGGTGTAGGCCCTGTCCTCCCGCTCCGCCTCCTTCAGGAAGTCGGAATCGGGATCGATCATGGCCCTCTTCGTTACCCATTCTCCTACGTTCATATTTTTATCCTGCCTTTTCCTGCCTTTAACTTTATCCCTTTTTTAAATAACGGAGCGCCCTTGAAATCCACCTTGGATTGTCGTCCTAATCAATGTCCGTCTATTTGGTGGATCTGTCAAATTTTCCGAAAATCAGCGAGACGAACGTCCCGCCGGAGGAAAAGCCGTTGACCATAGCCGTCGAGATATTTTCAATCCTCTTTTTACCGACGACGAAGTTCAACGGCGCGATCGGCTCATTGAGGTTGAGGGTTGGAGGAACAATCCCGTACTTCAAGGAGATCACCGCGGCGGCCGACCTTACCCCGCCGGAGCTCAGGCTCTCCCCCACCGCCCCCTTGATCGATGACACTATGGGGGATTTTGCTTTCCCGTCAAACCTGCCGAAGAGCTCCCCTATGCTCTCGGCTTCCAAGCGGTCAAGTCTTTTCCCGCCGTTGGCGGAGGCGGAGATGTAGTCGACCTCTCCTGAATTCAGGCCCGCTGACTCTATCGCTCTTCTCATGGCGAGAATCGTCCCCCCCGTCTCTTCGGGCCAGTCGTTGGGGGCGGACGGCGCGGCGCTCATCCCCCAGCCCAGCACCTCGGCGAATATCTCGGCGCCCCTCTCTTGGGCGGCGTCCAGCGACTCCAGGAGGATGATGCCCGCCCCCTCGCCGTAGACGAAGCCGTTTCTCCCCCTGTCGAAGGGTCTTGCCCCCTCCTTTCCCCCTCCCGCCGGGGAGAGGGCCCTGAACCTCGTCAACACCTCGTAGGGAAACGGAGATATGATGTCGGCGCCGCCGGCCAGGATCGCGTCGGCCCTGCCGTTTGCTATCTCCCCGGCCGCGTAGGCTGTCGCGGTCTCCGCGGAGGCCTCCTTGTGGTTCACAGTGGAGTTTATCCCCCGAAGGCCGAGAACGATCGAGGCGTGGCCCGCCGGGGCGTTCATTACCGTGTTAGGAACGAGGATCGGGTTTATCATCGTCGGCCCCTCGCTGAAGATCGTGTCGATTATCTTTATCGAGACGTCGGTGCTCCCCATCGATACACCGAGTATTATCCCGACCCTGTCCCTGTTCGACTCGTTGATCTTAAGGCCTGCGTCTTCGACCGCCATCGAGGCCGCCGCCGCCGCCATTCGGGAGATCCTGTCCATCTTTCTCAACGCCTTGCCGTCGATGTAATCCTTCGGGTCGAAGTCGACCACCTCCGCCCCCAGGTGGGAGGGGAGGTGGGAGGTGTCGAACGACTTTATGGTGGAGACGGCCGATTCGCCGCCCATCAGCCTTTCGGTAAACGATTTCCTCCCGATGCCCAAAGGCGTGACGACCCCGATTCCGGTTACAACGACCCGCCTACTCATTTGCGATCCCCTTTTCCGTGTACCTTCCGAAGACGACCGTCGTGTTGTTGCCGCCGAAGGCGAACGAATTCGAGAGGACTATGTCGGGGCTTTTATCCCTCGCCCCCTCGGTTACGTAGTCGAGGTCGCACTCCGGGTCGGGCTCCATCAGGTGGATCGTAGGCGGTATGAACCCGTGGTATATAGCCAGCACCGAGGCCAGCCCCTCCAGCGCGCCCGCCGCTCCCAAGGTGTGTCCTATCATCGACTTCGTCGAGCTTACCGGGATATCGTAGGCCCTCTCCTTGAAGACCGCCTTGATGCCGTTGGTCTCCGCCACGTCGTTTGCCGGGGTGGCGGTGCCGTGGGCGTTGATGTAGTCCACCCTGTCGGGAGCGATGCCGGCGTCCCTCATCGCCTCCAGCATGGCCCTCGCCGCGCCCGAGGCCTTGGGGTCCGGGGCGGTCATGTGGTGGGAGTCGCAGGTGATGCCGTAGCCCAAGAGTTCCCCGTATATCTTGGCGCCGCGCCCCAGCGCGTCTTCGAGGGGCTCCAATATCATCATCCCCGCCCCCTCGCCGAGGGATAATCCCTGCCTGTTCTTGTCGAAGGGTTTGCAGTACTCCGGATCGACGGATCTTAAGGAGTTGAACGACGCATAGGTTATCATGGAGAGGGGCTCGGTTCCGCCTGCGATTATCACCTTTGCGAGTCCGTCCCTGATCAGGTCCCTGCCGTAGCCTATGGCGGTCGCCCCTGAGGAGCAGGCGGTCATAAAGGTGGTCTTCGGGCCCATGAGTTCGAGCTTCGAGGCGATGTGATCCGCCGATGACGCGGAGAAGAGAGAGGCGAGCCGGGAGAACTTCACCCCATCGGCCCCGCGGTCGAGGTATTCGCGGTAGAGCTTCTCAGCCTCCGGTATCCCGCCGGCCCCCCCGCCGATGACCAACCCGGTTTCCTCCCTCAGGCTATCCGGCACGGGAAAGAGGCCGGAGTCGTGAAGGGCCTCGATTGCCGCTGCCATCGCCAGAAGGTCGGAGCGGGACATTCGCTTTGTCGAGAAACCGGCGGGGATGCCGGGAGAAATCGCCCTGGGATTGAAATCGGCGACCTCGGCCCCGGTCTTTGTCCTCGACCCCTCGGTATCAAAGACGGTGATCTCCCCTATCCCGCAGACTCCGGCCTTGAGGGCGGAGACAAATTCCCCGATCCCCTTTGCCACGGAGTTTACGGTCCCGAGTCCCGTAATCACGACCCTTCTTTTATCTTCGTTTTTTTTCATAGCTAAATCGTCGTTTTGGATTAGACAATTCTATACTACACGCCTCCTATTTTCAATAAAAAAGGAGATGCGGTAGTCAAAAGGGGAGCCGGGGAGACCGCCCGGATTGTCGGGGCACAGCAAAGGGGCACCCGTAGACTATTCCGATATGTGTGTCCCATAATTTCTTTGCACCTCTGTTTTGCCGAATATCTTTTAGCGTCGGGACTGTTGACTTGCAGAGATCTTTTTTGTATTATCAAGCGGATTTTATAACGCACGGCTCCATTGGATTTATATATAAAATCATTTAGACTCTTTATACCGTTATGGAGGTTATTGTGGATAGATTCAAGGACAAGGTCGCTGTCGTAACGGGGGCCGCCTCGGGGATGGGGAGGTCGCTCTCCGTGGAACTGTCCCGGCGGGGCGCCCAGGTCGTCTGCGGGGATGTCAACCTCGAGGGTCTAAAAGATACCGCCAAGGCGATCGGGGGGGAGGGGGGAAAGCTCCATATTAAAAGGCTGGACGTGACCAAGCCTGAGGAGGTCAAGGGTCTTATCGAGGACACGGTGAGGGAGCGGGGGCGCCTCGACTATATCTTCAACAACGCGGGGATATTGATCATGGGGGAGGCCCGGGATCTCGATCTGGAGCATTGGCTGAAACAGATCGATGTGAACCTTATGGGGGTGCTCTACGGCACCGTCTTCGCCTACAAACAGATGGTAAAGCAGGGGCACGGCCATATCGTCAACACAGCATCCTTGGGGGGACTTACGCCCGTACCGGCGATCATCCCGTATATAACCACCAAACACGGGGTGGTGGGGCTTTCGACGTCGTTGAGGATGGAGGGAAAAGGGCTGGGGGTCAAGGTAAGCGTGGTCTGTCCTGGATTTGTGAGAACGGGCATGTTTGAGGCTCCCATAATAAATGTGGATCTTAAGGCCCACGAAAAAAACGTGGAGGATATGCCGAAACATATGATCTGGGATTCGGATAAAGCAGCCCGAAGGATATTAAAGGGAGTATCGAAAAACAGGGGAATCATTATCTTCCCCCTCTACGCCCGCTTGAGCTACTGGCTTCAGAGGGTCAACCCCGTCCTTTTGAATCCGCTGAACATGAAGGCGTTGAGATCAACAAGGGATATCAGGTTGTAACCATGTTGGATCGATGATTTTAGAAATAATGGCTTTTAAGTGGGGCTTACAACGGGCCGTATCGCTGTGGTCGTGAGCTGTGGGTGTACTTTTAGGGGGGCGGTTTTCGTTGGAAAATTTAAGGAATGTGCGAAAAATTTGAAAAAAAACTGGATATTTACTGCAAAATGGTATATATAGTTGAATCATATTAAAAATATTAATATCATTCAAATCGCGATGTGAGAAGAAAATGTCGGATACTGAAAAAGATAGAGGAAATTCTGTAGGATCTTCTGAAGAGGTTAAGATGGCGACAAATATGGCTATTCGAGCTGTGATTGATGGAATTCACGAGATTGTCGGCGATAACGGTGCGAGGATACTTTTCAG
This sequence comes from Candidatus Zymogenus saltonus, assembly GCA_016929395.1. Taxonomy (NCBI): domain Bacteria; class Deltaproteobacteria; order Candidatus Zymogeniales; family Candidatus Zymogenaceae; genus Candidatus Zymogenus; species Candidatus Zymogenus saltonus. Next base: position 13,146 of record JAFGIX010000068.1, on the reverse strand, counting down.
AAATATTGGATTTACCCAATTGTACGAAGAGCCCCCCGACTACAGCTGGGAGCCGTGCCTGACGGTTCCGGAGCAGGCGAAGATTTACAACGAACTGCCCCACCTTCTCGGTTTAAATGGGGCAATAGGCATTTGGAGAAGGATAGGATATACCAATTTAAAATACGCCGTGGAGATCGGTCATATCCTCGATGCCTTTAACGATCTTGAGGAAAAAGAGAAGTTCCGCAGGGCTATGGATATCTTCTGTGCCGCTTCCGGAAAGGGAAAGGTCGTGGAGAGGGATGACGGATTGGTGGACTTCGATTGCCCCGACTGCCTTTTGTGCAAGGAATACAAGACTGACAGGGTAATATGCTCCGTATACGAGGGAACAACCCAGTATTGTCTTGACTGGGCCTTCGGCAGGGGTGTGTACACCATCAGGGAGATAACGTGCAAGGCAATGGGAGCCGACACCTGCTATTTCAAAGTGGAAAAGAGGTAGAGGGGGTCATTGGTTGGTACTGATTGGTTGGGTTGGAAAAGAGGGACGGTTGATGTTGGGGACGGTTGATGGGGGCGATTGATGTTGATTAATCGGGCTGGAAAAAAGGGAAGGGGGTCATTGGTTGATGGCTAATTAGGGTGGGAAAAAGGTAGTGGGGTGGGGGCCATCGGTCGGTGACTGATCAGGGTGGAGAAAAGTAGTTGGGGTGGGAGCCATCGGTCGGTGATTGATCAGGGTGGAGAAAAGTAGTTGGGGTGGTTGGTCGGTGGCTGATAAGGGTGTAATAAGGGGGGTATCGGTCAGAATTGATCGGCTCCCCTTTTGATCAAATCGGAATGAAGCTACCATATTCTGTATTGACCATTAACGTCGATCGACAGGCCGTCAGGTCGATATTAGGATTCTGCGATATTGGAAACCATTCCCGGTTTTCCCTGAATGATCGGGCGGGATTTCGGTGTCTAAAATCTTAATGATTCCAATGTCGGCCGATTAATCTCGCCCGGGCCGGTTTTTAAGGAGTGGGTGGGCGGGAGTGGGCGGCTTTTCATCCTTTTTGAAAGTAGAAGACTTTTAGATGACCCTGAGGATAAAGAGTATTTCTCTCTCCATTAGTACGTTTCTTCCCCTGAACCTCATGACGAAAAGCTCTTGGATAAAGTATTGATGGTTTGGTTTCTTTACAGGTGCATTTTATTTTATGCTGGGCCCGTTCAGTTGGCCCTTCGGCCTGATTTAACATTAGGCGGGTAAAAAAAGAACTGAAAAGCCCGGCGGCTCACTGCCTCCGGGCCTTTATACATTTGGAAAATTGTAAACTAATCAGAATTAAAAATCGTCCGGTTTGATTGAATTTACTCCCCAGCGCCCGATCGGTTGAGCGAGGAAGCATTAAAGGCCCGTCTCCCCCATTATAAATATCATCGGCACCCATTAAACAACGCCCCCCACTCCCGGCACACAAAATATCGCCTCTCTTTCTCACTCCTAAATATGGCCGTTCCTTATTAATTATTGCTTGATTCCCTTAAATTCAGCCCTCACCCCTTGAGCGCCTTGATCTCCGACTTTGCCTCCTTCAGCTTTTTTTCGAGGTTTTTCCTCTTCTTCTCGGAGTCTTCGATCTTTTTCTTCAGATCCTCTATTTCAGTGGTCTTCTTTTCTAAAAGCGAATCGAGTATATCGCGGGCGGCGGTCAAGAGCTTCCCCGATCTCTTGCGCTCGACGGAATGCCGAATCGAGCGAACGAGCACGTTTGTGTTGACTATGCCTTTATACAGGAAATCCTGCGCCCCCTCCCTGATGGCCAGGAGCGCCGTCTCGTCGTCCTCGAGACTGGACAGTACTACAATTGGAATATCGGGAGCGGCGCTGTATGTCTTAAGGAAGGTGAACAATCCCTCGCTGTCCGGCAGCAGAAGGTCAAGGAGGATTACGTCTATCTCCTCCTTTGAGATAATTTTCAGGCCCTTTTCGAGGTTTTCAACACGTTTGAAATCGAAGGGACTTTCCTCTATTTTATCGAGCATCTCCTTAACAAGCCTGGCGTAACCGGTATCGTCCTCGATCATCAGGATATTGATCTTTCCCTTTCCCCCGATTTTATAAATTTCCCAGTATGTCATAAAGATTCCTCTTAATTGGAGTGTTTTCTTAAAAAAGCTGAATTTTTTTTATGCTCCCTCTCCTGTTTTGATTGCTTCTGTACTCGATAGACAACCTTAATTGTAACAAATTTATACCAGTTAGATAAAAGCCGTTCTTTGGAATGATTGAAAGTGGAATATTTTTATTTGTTGGAAATTTCTAACATTTTTTACGGATATTGTCAAATGAAAATATTAGAAAAAAATGAAATATTGATAGGAAATCTGTTTTTTATCTCTTTATTTTTTATTGCATAGTCATAACGCTATTAGCCGGAAAAAACCGGTCTCTTCCATTATACTATATCCGGCGCCGTATGTCACTCAGCCGATGTCCATCAACGAGAGGCGTCCCTCGAAGCGCGAGAGGAGCACCCTTCTCGTTTCGTGGTGGGCGGGGTCGGAAAGCAGCGGATCCTTTTCTATCAGGGCCTCCGCCTCGGCTCTTGCTGTGAGGAGGGTGTCGTAGTCGCGGATAAGATCGGCCGCCCTGAAGGCCGGAATTCCCGATTGCCTCGTCCCCATGAACTCGCCCGGCCCTCTGATCTTCAGGTCTTCCTCGGCGATGATGAATCCGTCGGTCGTTTTGAGCATCACCTCGAGGCGCCTCTTTGCGTCGTCGGTCACGCGGTAGTCGGAGATGAGGATGCAGAACGACTCGTCGCCGCCGCGCCCCACGCGCCCCCTCAGCTGGTGGAGCTGGGAGAGCCCGAACCTCTCGGCGTGCTCCACCACCATGACCGTGGCGTTGGGGACGTCCACCCCCACCTCGATGACGGTCGTCGCGACGAGGATATCCACCTCGCCCTTAACGAATCGGTCCATGACCTCCTCCTTCTCGCCGCCCTTCATCCTTCCCGTTATCAGCCTAACGGTGAAATCGGAGAAGACGCTCGACAGGTTTTCGGCCATCTCCGTTGCGTTTTTCAGGTTAAGCGTCTCGGACTCCGTGACCAGCGGATATACGACGAACGCCTGTCTCCCCTTTTTGAGCTCGCCCAGTATTACCTCGTAGGCCGACTTCCTTTGATCTTCGCCGAAGAGCAGCGTCTTTACCGGCTTTCTCCCTGGGGGAAGCTCGTCTATCACGCTTATGTCGAGGTCGCCGTAGACGGTGAGGGCCAGGGTCCTCGGGATCGGGGTTGCGGTCATCACGAGGACCTCCGGTTTCTTCCCCTTTTCTTTAAGGGCGCCCCGCTGCATGACGCCGAAGCGGTGCTGCTCGTCCACCACGATAAACCCGAGGTCGGAAAACTCCACCCCCTCCTGGATGAGGGCGTGGGTTCCGAAGACGATCTTTAACTCCCCGCTCTTTATCCCATCGAGGACGGCCTCCCTCTCGGCCCCCTTCACAGACGAGGTCAGGAGGGCCGACTTGACCCCGATCTTAGCAAGCCTCCCCTCGAGGTTTTTGAAGTGCTGCTCGGAGAGGATCTCGGTAGGGGCCATGAACGCCGCCTGGGCGCCCTCCTCCACGGCGTTGAGGGCCGCTAATAGTGCAACGACGGTCTTTCCGGACCCCACGTCCCCCTGGAGGAGTCGGTGGGTCGTTCGGGGGGAGCGGATGTCCTCCGTGATCTCGTCAAGCGCCTTCCTCTGGGCCGACGTCAGGGAGAAGGGGAGGTTTTCCATGAAGCCCTCCATCAGCCTTCCCGATGCGTTGAAGCTCCTCCCGGGCGACCTGATGATCTTTCTCCTCTTGAGGAGGAGTCCCAGCTCCATAATGAAAAGCTCGTCCATGGCGACCGACCTTATAGGGAGCCACGAGCCGTCCTCGATGTCAGGAGTGTCCTTTGGGCCTTCCGGCGGCAAGGCCGGGTTGTGGATTATCCTGACCGCCTCCTTGAGGGGGATGAGCCTGTTTCTTACTCTCACATCCTCCGGGACGCCGTCGATAAGACAGTCGGAGTACTTGTCTACCGCCTCCGCTACTATCTTGACGACCGTCATGAGCCTCATCCGCTCGGGGAGCTGGTATCTCCCGATGATGTCGGAGCCGAGTTGATCCGCCTCCTCCTCCCACGGCTCCACGTCCGGGTGAGCCATGCTCTTCCTGTTGTTGAACTCGGACACGATCCCGGTGACAAGAAGGCGCATCCCGACCTTGTAGCGACCCTTGACGTAGGGGGCGTTGAACCAGACGAGCGTCATCAGGTCGGTGCCGTCGGTGACGATCACCTCGTTTATCCTCTTGTATCTCCTTTTAGACGTGAACTTCTCCCCCGCCACCACGACCTCCACAACCAGCGCCGCCCGCTCCTTGAGCTTGAGCTCCCTTATCTTCTTGACACCCCTGATGTTTATGTAGTAGCGGGGGAAGTAGTAGAGGAGGTCCTCGACAGTACTGACTCCTTTCTTCTCGAAGACCTTCGCCCGCTTCGGCCCCACTCCCTTGACGAAGGTTACCGGCGTCTTGAGCCTCTCCTCGGCCCCGGACAAATCCGCCTCGGAGTCCCCCGAAACGATTTTTAAAAGTATTCCCCTTGCCTCCTCAAGGATGGAGCGCCTTTTTTCCCGCGGGGCGGAATCGTAGCCGGAGAAGAGCCCGCCGAGCATTTTTACCTCGCCGTCCCACCTCTCGAAGTCGGCGGCGCCCCCCATCTCCCTCACGATCCTCTCCGCCGTTTTGCCCAGGCCCTTCACGGTGTCGATCTTCTGAAAGTCGTCCTTGGAGGCAAACTCCACCGGCTTGAGGAGGTTCTCGGCGAAAGTGGAGACGGCTAATGCTTTGTGTTCACTTTTATCCTTTTTTGTTTTTTCCATACTGTTTCCTAAAACTCTGTAAGTCTATCGCATTACGCGGCCGATTTGAAGAACTTTCTGAGGGGAGTATAATCTTGACAAAGGGAGACTGTAGTTTTACTATGAAAAGTTCAATTATGAGTTACCTGAAACTAAAAGGAATATCCAAGAGCTACGGGACGACCGGAAGGGGGAGGTCTGGGGGCGAGGGCGTTACCCGGGCGCTGAGGTCGGTGGACCTCGAGGTCGACCGGCATCGGATCATAGTCGCGCTGGGGCCCTCCGGCTGCGGCAAGTCGACGCTCTTGAGGGTCGTGGCCGGACTTGAAACTCCCGACGAGGGGAGGGTTTTCCTCAACGGCGACGACATCACCGACCAAAGCCCGAGGGACAGAAACATCGCCATGGTCTTTCAGGACTACGCCCTCTATCCCCACATGACGGTCGAGAGAAACCTGACCTTCGGCCTGACGACAAGGGGGATGGGTAAAAGGGAGGCCGTTGGGAGGGCGAGGGAGACGGCGGAGCTTCTCGGGATCTCCGCCCTCCTCAGGAAGAAGCCTGGGCAGCTCTCCGGCGGGGAGAGGCAGAGGCTGGCGTTAGGCAGGGCGATCGTCAAGAGACCGAGCCTATTTCTGATGGACGAGCCGCTGAGCAACGTGGACGCCCTTTTGAGGGCCAAGATGCGCACCGAGATAACGAGGATCATAAGGGAGGTCGGCGGTACCATGATCCTTGTCACCCACGACCAGACCGAGGCGATGACGATGGGGGAACTCCTCGCCGTGATGAGGGACGGCGCCGTCGAGCAGGTGGGCACCCCGAGGGAGATATACGATAAGCCGAAAAACGTCTTTATCGCCCGCTTCATCGGAAGCCCCCAGATGAACCTCATCGAGCCGGGGACGGGGCTTCACAGATTATTCTCTGAGATGCTTGCGAAAAAAATGAAGGGAGATCCCTCCGGCGTAATCTTCGGGATAAGGCCGGAGGATATATATATTTCAGGGGGTAAAAAGAGGTGGGGCGGATTCAAGGGGGAGGCAAGGTACATCGAGGAGCTGGGCCACGAGAGCCACATAACGGCAACCGCCCACGACGCCGAGGTTACGATCAGGATGGGGGCCGATAGGGCCGCATTGATCCCCGCGCCCGGAAATAAAGTCGCCCTTTCGTTCAACGATAAAGAGATTCACCTCTTTGACAAGTCCACCGGGGAGAGGATCGAAGCTTGAGGATGATGAAAGATAGAGGGGAAAATCCAAGAATCGGGGGAGACGGTCTCCGCTATCATTTGAAAGGGGAAGGGAAGGGGGGTATAAAAAGCCACATTCCGTACCTCTCCATCTCCATGCTGTTTCACCTCTTTTTGATCTTTCTCCTCTTTCCTGTATTGATGACGATCTCCCACGGGCCGGAGGCGGGGACTATAACGGCGATGGAGATCGAGATTACAGGGGACGGCCGCCCCGAGCTGGATAGCGCGAGGGTGACTCCCGAAAGAAAGAAAAGGAGGGTCAACACCGCAGCGGAGGAGGCCGGCCCCGCCGCGGCCGAGGAATGGGAAGTCAAGGGGGAAAGCGGAGACGAGGCCGAGCTCGCTGAAACGACTCCGGGAGGCACGGACGCCGACGGGGCCGGGGCGGAGATATTGAGCGTATATATCCTGAAGATTCGAGACAGGATTGAGAGGAAGAAGCGCTACCCGAAGGCGGCCAGGCTCAACAACGAGGAGGGGACGGCCACGGTTTCCTTCCTCCTCGATGCTTCGGGGGGAGTGGCAAACGTTAGAGTGGTTTTGAGCTCGGGGCATGACAGACTCGACACGGCCGCCCTGAAAACGATCCTCGAGGCCGCCCCATATCCGCCGATACCGGAGAAATTGAGGAGGAGGAGCCTCAACCTCAAGGTTCCCATCAAGTACGAGCTGAAGTGACGGAGGGGGAGGGGGGTGTGGGATTGGTGGTGACAGGATCTATAACTTAATGTGGTGCTGCAAGAAAACGCCGAATATATAGAATATCCCGGTGATGTAGTTTTCGACTCAATCCCACCGTTCTAAAGTCAATCCTTTCATGCTAAACTTGATCTTGTCTCTCCCGGTTCGGTCGAGGATAGAAAATTCTTAAAGTTCCAAGGCAAAATTCCCGAATCGAAGTCGTTTTTAGCTTGACATTGTTAGTTATATCTAATATAATTAGACATGGTTTGTTAAGGATGGTTTTTTAGGAGGGCGATATGTCCGAAGATCACTCCGAAGATCACAATCTGAGCTCCAACATGGAGGACTACCTCGAGGTGATTCACCACCTTATACTGGATAGCCGCGTGGCGAGGGTGAGGGACATCGCAAACGCTCTCGATGTGAAGATGCCCTCGGTTACGGGCGCCCTGAAGAAGCTTGCCGAGAAGGGGCTTGTGAACTACGATCCCCATCAGGTCATAACCCTTACCCCGGAGGGGGAGAGGGTGGCGGAGAGGCTCGTAAACAACCACGAGATCATCTCCCGTTTTCTGAACAAGGTGCTCTGCATCGAGAAGGAGACCGCAGAAAGAAACGCATGTCGCATAGAGCATATCATTGACGATGTGGTCCTAGATAGGTTGGTAAAGTATATCGAGTACGTCGAGGGCTGCCCGATGGCGGGGGTGGAGTTCATAGAGAAATTCGGCTATTTCTGCGAGCACGGCCTGAACAAGGACGAGTGCAGGAAATGCCTGGAGTCGGGGCGGAAAAAGGCGGATGGAAAATGAATCAATTGGCCGAAGTTGTAAGCTTTATGCCTGAAGCTTGAAGCCTATATTGTTCGATATTGTTGTATAAAAGTATTTCAGGAAGGCCGATGAGAATTTTAGAAATCAACCCCTCCTTTGGATATTTCAGGCTAACGACTAATTGCACCGTTTTTTTATACAATTAACCCGCCTAAATTGATTTGGTAAAAATTTTTTACGAAATTATTTTGACATAGCCCCACCCTTTGATATAATCCCTCTGTTCAGTATCAAATTGTTGATTGCGTGACACTGCGCTGAAAAATGTTGAGTTAAAGTAGAATTGAAAGAAAAAGCATGAGCAAAAAAAATGGTATCAATTTAGACCCCCTCTTTTACCCGGAATCTATCGCCGTGATAGGCGCGTCGCCCAATGTCATCAGGGACAGGGCCGGTTTCTTTTACAGCCTGAAGGAGTGTTACAAGGGGAAGCTTTACGCCGTAAATCCAAAATATAATGACATCGATGGAGTCCCCTGCTTCCCCAACATAAAGGACGTCCCTGAAAATTTGGACTACGCCATCATCATGCTCCCGCGGGAGAAGGTGAGAGATGTGCTTAAGGACTGCGTCTCCGCCGGGGTGAAGTTCGTCCTCGTCTTCACGTCCGGCTTTTCCGAGATGGGGGAATACAGGCTCGAAGAGGAGCTCCTTGAGATCATCAGGGGGAGGAAGACCCGCATAGTCGGGCCCAACTGCATCGGTCCACACTGCCCGGAGCGCGGGCTTGCCTACTACGCCCAACTTCACAGGGACGTCGTGGGAGAAGTCGGATTTTTCTCCCAGTCGGGCGGTCACGCCCTCAACTTCACAATCAGGGGTCTCTCCCTCGGCCTTAATTTCAACAAGGTGATCAGCCTTGGAAATCAGGCCGATCTGAAGATCGAGGACTTCCTCGAGTACTTCGGCCAGGACGACAGGGTAAAGTTCATCTGCGGCTACGTGGAGGACGTTAAGGACGGGGAGCGGTTTAAAAAGATCGTGAGGAATATCGTCCTCGAAAGGGGAAAGCCGCTGGTTTTATGGAAGGGGGGAAGGTCTGCGGACGGGGCGAGGGCGACCTCCAGCCACACCGGCGCCGTCGCGGTGCCCACCAAGGTCTGGGACTCGGTGATGGATCAGCTCGGCGTCATCAACGTGGAGAGTCAGAATGAGCTGGCGGATGTCATGGTTGCGTTGAAGCTCGGATTCAAGCCTCGAGGGAAAAACGTTGTGGTCGCCGTTGCTGGGGGCGGAAGCTCCGTCGAGCTTACCGACGGCGTGTCCTTAAACGGGCTTTTCGTTCCGTCCTTGGCGGAGGGTATCCAGAAGAAGATCGGGGCGGACATATCCTCGGTGAACACATCGACCAATAATCCAATCGACCTGGGGATGTTCGGATTTGCGCCTAATATCTTCGCCAACTCGATGGCGCTCGCCGCCGAGGACCCGAATATCGACATAGTCATGGGGTGCCAGTACCCGGAGATGGTAAAGGCAATGGCCCCGGAGGCCTGGGACGCCAGCGTGAACATCCTGGTCGAGGGGATCGCCAAGGTCGGAAAACCGACGGCGATGATACTCCCGAGGATATATGAGAACAGCCCCGAGGCGGAGTGCGCCAGGGCGGAGTTTATAGAAAAGCTGAGGGAAGTGAACATACCGGCCTTTCCCTCTGCGGCGAGGATGGCCAGTACCGCGGTCAAGATACAGAAATACCTCGATTTTATGGAGAAGCACGGGGCTGAGGTCTCTTTTTAGTAGGTCGCCTTGAGGCCGGCTGCGGCGGACCGTTTCGGTAACAGGTCGGCAGGCTGAAAGATCAGAGCGCTCGATTGAAACACCTTATTAAAAATGTTGTGAGGAGTGAAAAATGGCAAAGGAGATGGAAAAGAGGAAGGTCGCGATCGTTAAATACGAAAACCCGACGGTATCACTGAGGAAGGCGATCGAGCTGTCCGACGGATTCTCGGGATTGAAGACCACCGACTCCGTCATAATAAAGCCGAACGCCCTGACCTGGGATAACGATCACTACCTTCCCCCCTTCGGCTTCTTTACTACAACGAGGATGGTGGAAGACATGGTGATACTCCTGAAGGACTTCGGAATAGGGGATATCACGATAGCCGAGGGCGCCGTAAAGATATACGAAGACACGCCGGACAGCGATTTCGTCATGGAAAAGCTCGGCTACGAGAAGATGGTGAAGCGCTACGGCGTGAAGCTGGTCGACCTAAACAAGTCGGATTCTCAGAAGATCGAGCTGACGGAGGGTCTTACCGTCTCGATCGCCGAGGACGTGCTGAACGTGGACTTCCTGATCGACCTGCCGGTCATGAAGACCCACGCCCAGACTAAGGTGTCTCTCGGCTTCAAGAACCTGAAGGGGTGTCTCAAGACCGCCTCCAAGAGGCTCTGTCATCACCCGGATATAGACCTCAACATGGCGATATCCCTTATCGCCGAGAAGATCGACCCTGACCTCACCGTCCTTGACGGCATCTACGTTCTGGAGAAGGGGCCGATGGTGACCGGAAACGCCTATCGGGCGAACCTGATCGTCGCGTCCAAAGACATCCTCGCGGCGGACGTAACCGGCACAACGCTCATGGGAATCGATCCAAAAGAGATAGACCATTTGAGGTACTATTCCGAGAGACTCGAGGAATCCCTTGACATCGCCGATTACGATGTCGTTGGGGAGGAGATAGAGGCGGTCAAGAAACCGGTCAAGTGGGACTGGAGCTGGAACGAGGGAAACACCGGCCCAACGGTCTTCGACAGGATGGGGATCAAGGGGGTCGCCGTGCCGAAATACGACACCACCCTCTGCACAGGGTGCTCTCCCGTGGTCAATATCGCAAATATCTTTATTCTCTCGGCAAAGATGCAGGGGGGGCAGGGGGGCGAGGACAATCCCTTCTCGAACTTCGAGATATTGAGCGGAAAGAAGATGCTGGGGAGGTTCGGGTACGACAGGACGATCCTTCTGGGGAATTGCATCATAAAGGCCAACAAGGACAACCCGAACATCAAGGAGGCTTTGGAGGTGAAGGGCTGCCCTCCAACCGTGGAAGACCTTAAGGGCGCCCTTACAAAATGCGGGGTGAAATTCGTCGACGGGGCCTACGATTTCTACATGGATCAGATCGCCAAGAAGTACGAGGGAAAGGAGGAGTTTGACGAGTCTCACTTCAGGTGCGCGTAAGAAATATCCTGAGACCTTCTAATCCCGAAGCAGGTTCTGTTAAATTTTGATATAATGGATGCGCATTTCGAGATTTGAGCCTTTATGTATATTTACAACATTTTTTTATGATTCTTACTGCTGTTGCCGCTGTTTAAGTATTTGATAGCATGAAACTCTTTTTGTAATTGTAGGTTAAAACATAAAAAAGGAAGAATAAAAATGGATCCAAAAAAACAGCTTCCAAATAGCCTGATGTACTTCATCCTGACCGAATTGGAGGAGCTATTGGGGAAAAACGGCATTAACACCGTCCTCAAATACAAGGGACTTGACAGGCTTGTCGGCAACTATCCCCCGGCTGACTACAATCCCGGAGAGCCGGTGGAGACCTTCAGCACGATATTTACTTCCATTATCGAGATTTTTGGGGAGAAGGGTTTTAAATCCGTTATTCGGGGAGCGGGGAAAAGGTCCTTTTTACAGATGATGGAGACTTTCCCCGGGCTCTTCGGAATCGGGCAGCTTGACATGGATGGGCTCGATCCCGTCGACAGGTTCAAATTGGTCTTGAAAACATATATAGAAAACGTTACTCAGATGTTCGGGACTTCCACTTCCATCGATATTCAAGACGACAAGATAATCGAGAATATGCCCGACTGCCCCTGGTGCGTCGGTGTAAAGGCCGAGGGCACGATATGCATTATCGAAGCTGATTTCGTGGCCGGCATGGCGGCCTGGTCGGGAGTGACCGGCATCAATATCAAGGAGACGCTGTGCATGGCCAGGGGCGATGAAACATGTCAGCTCGAAATCACCTTTGACAAGTAGGTTTAAGCCCTTACGCAAATTTTCACTTTGTTTAAAGCTTTTTTCCAATTTTAAGTCCTTAAACGTTCAGGGATTTTAAATGGAGAAAAGTTTTTTTTGGGCTGTTTGGATTAAAATATTGATTTTTTTCAAGTCTTTCAATTAATTGTAAAAGTTGATCCAATGAAAATAGTAACCACAAACTCTTACATTTCGCTGATGACCTATGGCATATCTCTCACGGTCATAGGGCCGGCCCTGAAGGAGGTTCAGGGCGAGATAGTGCTGACCGGGTCGGAGCTGGGGCTCTTTACCACGTTTCTCTCCGTGGGGCTGATCATCTCCGTGCTCGCCGGCGGATTTTTCGTGGACAGATACCGCGTAAAGAGCGTGGGGCTTTTGGGCCAGCTCCTGTTGACCCTGGGCCTGTTTACCTTCTCGGTTTTTGGAAGCTTCCCTGTGGGGCTTTTTGCGTTCTTCATGGTGGGATTCGGCGGGGGTCTGATCGAGATCGTCGTAAACACGATCATCTCCGGTATCTACGCCGAGAGGAGGACCGCCGCCTTAAACCTCCTCCATGGATTTTTCGGCGTGGGCGCCCTCGTCGGGCCGATCCTGATGGGATACCTGGTCGAGAGCGGTTTCGGCTGGCGGTTCGGCTATCAGGTAATAGCCCTCGTTTCGGTTATTGTCCTGATCCTCCAGCTCTTGACAAAATACCCGGAAAAGGTCAGCTCCGATAAGATCGACTTTTCCTACTTCTTCAAGATCATGAGGAATCCGTATACCCTTATCCTGGGGGCGATGATTCTCCTCTACGTCGGCTCGGAGATGGGTATCAATTACTGGTCGGTCCTCTACATGGAGACAAATCTTGACATCCCCAAGATCACCGCGAGCTCGTTTCTCACCTACTTCTGGCTGGCGATGACCTTCGGCAGGTTCATAACGTTTATGGTAGCGCAGAAGATCGGGGGGAAGCGGCTCCTCCTCTGCCTTACCCTGTTCTCGGTCTTGGCCTTTAGCGTGTTCATCTTCTCCAGGTCGGGTGCCGCGGCCGGGGGGGCGCTCCTTGCGTTGGGGCTCGCCTTTTCGGGGATTTTCCCGACGGTCGTCGCCCTGGGGACGGACAGGTTCCCGGAGACGCTGGGCACCATCACCGGCTTTCTGATGATGTTCATGGGAGGAGGGACTCTCCTCTTCCCGTGGCTTATCGGCGCCATCTCCGACGTTTCTTCCCTGAGGACTGGGATGCTATCGATACTCTTCTTTATCGGCCTGCTGACGATTCTAACGGGGACGTTGGGGTTCAAGCGGATTGGGAGGGCGTGAATCGGGATTGCTTGATTTGAATTGAACGTAGGAAAAAGAGGACGGCTTCAATTCAAATCGATGATATTAAGTATGTAAAGTAATAGTAATAGGGGCGCACGCTGGTGCGCCTCAGACTGTTGACAAAGTCCTCGTTTTTTAGCGAGGACTTTTTTATTATAGTGTCATGTTAAAGAAAG
>JAFGIX010000067.1 GCA_016929395.1 Candidatus Zymogenus saltonus | reverse complement strand
TAAAGTTCGGGGATGGCTCTTCTATGATAAAATATCTTCTCTTTAAACGACTAAACTGTAAGGTAAGATCGTAACTTTTTCACTTAAATAAAAAAAGTTTCTTAGAAAAATCCTAAAAATTGTATCTACCTTTGTTGCAATATACCATTTACACAATGTTTTGGCAAGTTAATTTATTAACTTTTTTTAATATTAGGCCTCAATCACCCAGAATCTCATCCCACCTGGCGGAGATCTCCGGGGAGAACCTCCTTATGAAGGCCCGCGGCGTCTCGAAGACGAGATACCGCTCGACCTCGTCCGGCAGCCCGAAATTAAAGAGGTCGTTGTATATATCGTTTAGATCCCCGATTCCGGCGGGGTGATCGGACCCGTAAATCGTCCTCTTCGAATGCGCCAGGAGGAGATCCCTGAAGCTCTCCGAATATTGGTCAGCGCGCTCCCTGAAATTATAGTCTATCCCCTCGGATGCGAACAGCCTGAGCGACCCGAAGACATTGGTGGCGTCAAGGTAGACGTTGTCGTACCTTTCGACCAGCATCCTCGCGTCGTCGAACTTCGGGAAGAGACAGTGGGATAGGACGAGGGGTAGTTTTGGGAATCTCCCGAGGATTTTCTCGAAGTCCGCCGTCGGCATATCGATCCCGTAGAACTCCTCGAAGCCGGTGTGAAGCACCACTGGCCGCTCATATTCCTCCATAAGCTCGTAGACCGGGAACATCCTCTCGTCCGCCGGGCCGAACTTCTGGACGAAGGGGTGAAACTTCAGACCGACGTGGTTGTATTGTTCGATGCATCTTTTTACCACCCCTCCCTTGTCTTTGGTCTCTATGTGCAGCGAGCCGAAGGGAGCCGCCTTCCTTATGCGACGGGAGAGCTTGAGGTTGAACTCGTTGAGAGGTTCGGTCTCATCCTCCTTCAGTGGATAGACGTAATTGAAGAAGAGGGAAATTCCCTTATCTTTCAGATCATTCAGTATCCCCTCCTCGTCGATGTTGGAGTCCACGGGGTGCTCCGGAAAGGCCCTCTTTATCCAGCGCATCAGCCCCCGGATCCTAACCGGCGGCATAATGTGGACATGGGCATCGATTATCGTTCCGGGGTACCTCACTTGGAATCTACCCCTGTCACCGTTATCTTTGCCCCGTCTTTTATCGACGTGAACAGCTTGGCGTCGCCCAGCACCATCCCGAAGACGTTGACGTTGCCCGCAGCCCTTATCTCATCCACCCGGCTTGCCGGGGTCTTCCCGAAGAAGATGCAAAACGCCTCTCCCGAGGGCCAGTAGCCCAGTTCTCCCTCTTTCAATAAATCCCTCGCGTCCTCCTCCTCGTCAATGCTCAAAGGTATGGAAAAATATATCTCCTCGCCCCACCTCTTTACACTCCCGGTTATCGGGAGTATTGATGAGACCTTTCTCCCCGTGTCGTTTGTGTAAATTTCCGCCTCGAGCTCAACGTCCCCCGCCGATATAATAATCCTGTCTGACATAAAGCTCTAATCCCCCAGTGATATTTTAACAAACTTGTCCATCGAGGCATTTACAGGAGATTCTACGTTTACGAGATTCGTGTTGTCAAGAAGATAGTACTTCCCATAGACCGTTTTTTATTTTTCTTCGGCCCAGTTTAAAAATGTTCTTGACAAAGCGTTCTACATCTGGTTTAATCAATGTTGCTTTTGCTCGCTTGAGCGTATATATCTTTGACATGTTTTTTCAGGTCGATGGGATGTAAAGAGAAATTTTCAAGAATCAGCGTCTTTTTTTTATTCCTGCAGAGACACCCTTATGGGAGCAAAAAAGTCAAGGCAGCTTGGTCTTGCAGCAAGGGTAAGAGTCGCATCAGAGATAGAGAAAGGTCGGTTTTTTCCACAACTGTGAGAAACTTTGTGGATAAACCGATCTTTTTTTTTCATAAATTCCTGATTTTCTTGACTAATCCGTTTTTTCCACATTGCACCTTGTAATAACTATTTAAAATTATTTGTAAAATAGCTTTTTTAGGCAGATGATCATGGAGATATGGAATAGTGCGGTGGGAGCTTTAAAGAAGAAGGTTCCCGAGAACACTTTCGATCTTTGGTTCAAATCTATGAAGTTTGTAGAAATAAGGAACGATTGTGTCTTCCTCGAGGTGCCGAACAAGTTTTTCAAGGATTGGATAAGCGAAAACTACATGTCCATTATCATGGACGCGGTCAATAACGCCGGCAGAAAGAAAGACGGCGCCTTGGACGTGGAGCTTGTGGTCACGGAGGCAAATCACCACCAAAAAAACGAAGATTTCGATGTAAAGCTGGAGATCCCCATCAGGGAGGTTGATAACAAGATCTGGCGGCAGAAGCTCAGGTCGGACTATACCCTGGCAAATTTCGTAAAGGGGCCGTCCAACGAGTTTGCAAAGGCGGCCTGTGAAAAAGTTGTGGAAAACCCCGCGAGGGAGTACAATCCCCTGTTTATCTATGGGGGTGTAGGCCTCGGCAAAACCCACCTCCTGAACGCCATCGGTCACGGCATCTTGGATAAAAACGACGGCTCGAGGGTCTATTATGTGACTTCGGAAGAGTTCGTCAACGAGCTTGTAAAATCCATCAGATACGAAAAGATGGACGAGTTCAGAAAGAAGTACAGAAGCATGGATATCCTCCTCGTGGACGATATACAATTTTTTGCGGGAAAGAAACAGACCCAGGAGGAGTTCTTCCACACATTCAACACCCTTTATGAGAGCAACAAGCAGATAGTTCTCACAAGCGATAAGATAACCAAGGAGATAGCCGGCCTTGAAGAAAGGCTGCGCTCCCGATTCGAGTGGGGGCTCATCGCGGACATCGATTACCCGGATACGGAGCACATCGTTGCCATATTGAAGGAGAAGGCCGAAAAGATACATTCGCTGGAGCTCCAGGACGACCTCGCATTCTTCATGGCCTCCATAATCAACAAGAAGCCGAATATCAGGGAACTCGAGGGGATGTTGACAAGGCTGATTGCGGAGGCGTCCCTCGATGGAAGAGAGATCACGGTGGACTTCGCCCGCACGGCGTTGAGGAACTTTGTGAGTGATAAAGACAATCCAGAGAGCATTGAGAACATCCAGAAGGCCGTCTGTAAATACTTCAAAATAAAGGTATCGGACATTAGATCGAAAAAAAGGGTCAAATCACTGTCGGAACCGAGACATATAGCGATGTATCTCTGCAGGGAGGTCGGCAATGCATCCTACCCAGAGATAGGGAAGAAGTTCGGCGGCAAGGATCACTCCACGGTAATTCACGCCGTTAAGAAGATAGAAGAGCTTATAAGTAAGGATAAGGAGTTTAAAAACACTATCTTTACGATAGAAAATCAGATCAAGTTAAGAGGATAGGAGCTACTGCAGGATTTTATTGAGCCTTTATTTTATACACGTCCTTAAGATTTTGCCATTCCAATCTGTCTCTGCAAATATAATGAACCCTTATTAAAGATACCTCTTTTTCATGCTTCCTTTTTCGGTATTCAATATTTTATCGCACAGCTTAATTTTGCTTTTTTGCCATATATGTTAAAAAACCTTGTAGATACTTTGTGGAAAAAAGGGGTTTTTTTACTCTTTTCACTTGAAGTGCGTTTTTTTAACATATTTTCCTTCTTTTTTTACAATCTTTTTAGTTTGGAAAAACCTTGTTTTGTTATATACTTAAAGAAAATTTTTCGCTTTTTTCAACAATCCACAGCACATAATACTACTACAAAATAAGTAAAAAATATAACAATTATAGAAAGATTCAAACGGGGGAAAAAATGGAATTCAAAATAAAACAGGAAGAACTATTAAAGGGACTTTCGAGAACGCAAAGTATCGTCGAGAAAAAAAACACCATAAAGATACTTTCAAATGTATTGTTGAAGCTGATCGGGGGAAAATTGGTAATAGAAGCGACGGACCTCGAGGTGGGAATCAGCGGGAGCTATGAGGCGGAGGTTATTACTGAAGGAGGCATAACTGTAGATGCAAAAACACTCTTCGAGGTAGTAAGACAGATACCGGATGGAACGTCGATTCACTGCAAGAAAAAGGAGAACAACTGGATGGAACTGATTGCGGTAAGGTCGGTGTTTAATCTCGTGGGGCTATCAGTGGAGGACTATCCAAAGGTGCCCTCGTTCGAGGGTGAAGAGCAGTGGAAGATGAATCCGGATGTTTTAAAGGGGATGATCGATAAAACGATATTTTCCGTATCCCATGAAGATATGCGCTACAATCTTTCGGGTGTTTACATGGAAACATTGGAAGAAGGCGGCGGAGTAAAGTTAAGAATGGTTGCAACGGATGGACATAGGCTCTCGCTGGTGGACACGCCCCTCGAAGGTAAATTTCCCCTCCCGCCGGGTAAGGGAATAATTGCGCCGAGGAAGGGATTGATGGAACTGAGAAAAATTCTGGATGAGGGTAAGGAACAAGTCGGGATGAAACTCGAAGACAGTAACCTGATGGTGAAGAGGGACGACCTTAATCTTGTGATGAGGCTTGTGGATGGAACGTTTCCCGATTATAAGCAGGTGATCCCGAAAAACAACGACAAGAAAATTGTTTTTAACGCAGATGATCTTGCAAGGACCTTGAGAAGGGTTTCGGTCGTATCGGCTGACCGCATAAAGATGGTCAAGTTTCACATAACTGCCGACTCTATAGAGGTCACATCCGAGAGCCCGAATATGGGAAACGCCAAGGAGGAGATGAAGGTGGAATACTCGGGTGGCGATATGGATATAGGTTTTAACGCAAGCTATATGCTGGATATACTTAATGCCGTGGACGAGGATAGTGTCGAGCTGATGTTGCTGGACGAGTCGAGTCCGGGGGAAGTAAGACCCAAGGAGGGGAAAAACTACTACTTCATCATAATGCCGATGAAGATATAGATTTTTATTCCATTGAAAGAAAACCTGTGATATAATAATAAGGTTTATCATTGGGAAACAGGTTGAAGGTCACGTTTTAAATCACTATTACAAGACACTTTATGGTAAATTACGACGCTGATACAATAAAAGTTCTCGAGGGGTTCGAGGCGGTCAGAAAAAGACCTGCCATGTATATAGGATCGACGGGATCGGCGGGACTTCATCACCTCGTTTATGAGGTGGTGGATAACGCCGTCGACGAGGCCCTGGCGGGGCACTGTACCAAGATAAAGGTTTATATACATACGGATAACTCCATCACTGTGATAGACAACGGCAGGGGAATACCCGTTGACATGCACAAGACCGAGAAGAGATCGGCCGCGGAGGTTGTAATGACGACCCTTCACGCGGGGGGAAAATTCGACGGGGATACATACAAGTACTCGGGGGGACTGCACGGCGTTGGAGTCAGTGTCGTGAACGCCCTATCCAAAGAGCTCGACATGGAGGTAAAGAGGGACGGGAAGGTATATCATCAAAAATACGTCATGGGAAAGCCTCTGGAAAAACTCAAGGTAATTGGGACAACGACCAGGCGGGGAACAAAGATAACGTTTAAGCCGGATGACCTCATATTCGAGGAGACGGAATATTCATTTGACATCCTCTCGGAGAGGCTGAGGGAGCTCGCCTTTCTGACCAGAGGGATAAAGATAAATATCGTTGACGAGAGGGACGGCAAGGAAAACGAGTTTGTGTATAAGGGGGGGATAGTCTCCTTTGTGGAGCACCTGAACAGGAATAAGAAGCCTCTCCATCCGAAACCAATCTATTTCGAGCTCGAGAGGGACAGCATACACATGGAGTGTGCGATCCAGTACAACGACTCGTACAAGGAGAGCATGTTCTCCTTCGTGAACAACATACACACCAGAGAGGGGGGCACCCACGTAGTGGGCTTCCGCTCCGCCCTCACAAGGACGATAAACAACTACGCCCAGTCAAACAAGCTGTTGAAGTCGCTCAAGGACAACCTCTCGGGAGACGACGTCAGGGAGGGAATGACGGCGGTGCTCTCGATAAAGATAAGAAATCCCCAGTTCGAGGGACAGACTAAGGGTAAGCTCGGCAACTCCGAGATAAAGGGGATCATGGAGGTGATGATAAACGAGAGGCTGTCGGCATACCTCGAGGAAAACCCGGCGGTGGCGAGAAAGGTCGTGAGGAAGGGGGTCGAGGCGGCACAGGCAAGGGAGGCCGCCAAGAAGGCCAAGGAGCTCACCAGGAGGAAGAGCGCCCTCGAATCGTCGTCGCTTCCGGGAAAGCTCGCCGACTGCCAGGAGAGGGACCCCGCCTTAAGCGAGATATACCTCGTCGAGGGGGAGAGCGCGGGCGGCTCCGCGAAGAGCGGCAGGGACAGGAGAAACCAGGCCATCCTCACACTTAAGGGAAAGATCCTCAACGTGGAGAAGTCGAGGTTCGACAAGATGCTTTCTTCGGAGGAGATAAAAACAATAATAACCGCCCTTGGGACAGGAATCGGACCCGGAGACTTCGACGTATCCAAGATACGTTACCACAAGATAATAATAATGACCGATGCCGATGTGGACGGCTCCCACATAAGAACACTGCTGTTGACCTTCTTTTACCGTCACATGACGGAGGTGGTAGATAGGGGATACCTCTACGTCGCCCAGCCGCCCCTGTTTCGAGTGAAGAAGGGAAAAGTGGAATCCTACATAAAGGACGAAACGGAGTTTGAGTCCTACCTGCTCGATATTGGGGTCGAGGACGCAAAGCTGATAAGGACGGATGGAAAAGAGGTTTCGGGAAAGCAGCTTATAAAAGTTACGGAAAAGATGATGCGATATGAGCGTATCCTTAATCAGCTCGACAAGAGGAAAATGGACAGAGAGCTCGTTCGAGCCTTCGCCATAGAAGATAAGCTCGTGGAGGAGAACCTTAAGAAGAAAAAGAGGAGCGAGCTGAAAAAGGTACTGTCAAACGTTGAGGCTCACATCAGGAAGGTGGAGCCCAACATGGATGTTCTGGATTTCGAGATAGGGGAGGACACGGAACACGAGGGCACACGGGTGATCTGCAGGACAAGCAGAAACGGCAGCGTAAGAAGCTCGATATTTGACCATGAGCTTTTAACCTCCCCAGAGTTCAAGGAGCTGAGGAGGCTGAACGAGGAGCTTAAGGACATAGGGGATTCACCGTACAGGATAAAAAACGGGGGTGTTGAGCTCGAGCTTAAATGTTACGGTGACATAATAGACTTTCTATTAAATCAGGGGAAAAAGGGCCAGACGATCCAGAGATACAAAGGTCTTGGAGAGATGAACCCGGAACAGCTCTGGGAGACCACGATGGACCCGGAGAAGAGAACGCTCCTTAAGGTCAATGTGGAGGACTCGGTCGCGGCCGATGAAATATTCACCATCCTGATGGGTGACCAGGTGGAACAAAGGCGGAATTTCATAGAGAAGCATGCCCTGGACGTGAGGAACCTCGACATATAGGGGTCGAAGATAATGGGGATATTGGGGGATTAAGGTGGAGGGGGTGGAAGGAAGGCTGGGGGGGAGAGGGGGAGGGGGGAAGAAGGCTGGACGTCCGTAGTTTGTGAATTGTGTAAGCGGTGAGCGAGGTCGAAAGAGTTAGTGGGAATAGAAAGAAGGTTGAAGGTCCATAGTTTGTGAGTGGTGTAAATGGGGATAGGGGCTGAAATGGGAAACGGGAAGGACTCAATACAAGAATCATTCGCAGCACAAAGCCGAGATAAAAACCCAATGTGATTGCCGATATATCAGCCTTACGCTATAAAAGCTTCTTTGAATCACCTTGACCCGGGTGACCGCCAAGCCGAGAGCACGGCAAATTTTGGATTACGCGTCATGATGTTGATGAAAATCGTTTTTTGCGGTTTTGACTTACAGATTACGAGGCGATTTTATCGGTATTTTGGAATTTCGTTTAAAGTTGAAGTTAAGATCATATAAAGTAAAAAATCGAAGAAAAAGACCATATTTTTTTAAAGGGAAAGCTTTTTAGACTGATCAAATCTAAGAAATGGAAAAAACTTGGGGGAAAAATGTCCTCGTGTTCAACGGCTTTATAGTTGGTAAAAAAGTGTAAGAAATAAAGGCATGAGCAGCAGAAACATGAGTAATAAAGGTGTGATTAACAAAGGATATTAGCGTTCCATGTCGAGTAAGCGGAGACAATCAGGGATAATCTATGGGTGACCAGAAGCTACATACTGCGATAAACATCGAAGACGAAATGAGACGCTCTTACATCGATTACGCCATGAGCGTAATAATAGGGCGCGCGATTCCAGACGTGAAGGACGGCCTAAAGCCGGTACATAGAAGAATCCTCTACGGGATGTACGACCTCAGGAATTTCCACGACCAGCCCCCCAAGAAGTCGGCAAGAGTAGTCGGGGACGTGATAGGTAAATATCACCCTCACGGGGACACCGCCGTCTACGACGCGCTCGTAAGGATGGCACAGGACTTCAGCATGAGACACACCCTGGTGGAAGGTCAGGGCAACTTCGGCTCCATCGACGGTGACCCGCCCGCGGCCATGAGGTACACAGAGGTAAGGATGTCGAGGCTCGCAAAGCACCTCCTCGAAGATATAGAGAAGGATACGGTCGACTTCGTCCCGAATTACGACGAGACCACTGAAGAGCCGAATGTGATGCCGGCAAGATTTCCGAACCTCCTCCTGAACGGCACTTCCGGAATAGCCGTGGGGATGGCGACAAACATCCCGCCCCATAATCTGGGGGAGCTGATCGATGGGATAATAGCCGTAATAAAAGCCCCCGAGATAACGATAAAGAAGCTCATGGAATATATTCCGGGCCCCGATTTTCCGACAAGAGGATTTATCTACGGAGCTTCGGGCATAAAGGACGCCTACGAGACTGGACGGGGGAGGATAGTCATTCGAGCCAAGGCGATGATAGAGACTCAAACCAGGACCGGCAAAACGGCCATAATAGTAAAGGAGATTCCCTACGGCGTAAACAAGGCGAAGCTTATAGAGAGGATAGCCGACCTCGTTAGGAGCAGAAAGATCGACGGTGTAAGCGATCTTCGCGACGAATCGGACCGTGAGGGGATGAGGATAGTGATAGAGCTGAGGAAGGATGTGGTCCCGCCCATAGTTTTGAACCGCCTCTACAAGACGACCCCCATGGAGAGCAGCTTCGGCGTCATCATGCTCGCCATAGTCAACGGCAGACCCGAGATACTGAACCTAAAAGATGCCATTCTCCACTTCATATATCACAGGAGGGATGTCGTCCTGAGGAGGACGAGATACGAACTCAAGAGGGCCGAGGAGCGCGCCCACATCCTCGTTGGGCTCGTCAAGGCCCTTGAAAATATAGACGAGGTCATATCGATAATCAAGAGCTCCAAGAGTCAGCCGGAGGCAAAGGAGCGGCTGATGAAGAGGTTTAAATTCTCGGATATTCAGGCCCAGGCGATCCTCGATATGCGCCTCGGAAGGCTGACCTCTCTCGAGATCGAGAAGGTGATCAAGGAATACGAGGAAGTCTTAGCGCTGATAAAGGAGCTGAAGAAGATATTGTCGGACGAGAAGGTGCTCGTGAGTGTCATCGTCGGGGAGCTCATGGAGATAAAGGAGGAGTTCGCAGACGAGAGGAGAACCGAGATTGTCGAGGAGTCGAAGGAGCTGACGATAGAAGACCTCGTCGCCCAGGAGGATATGGTGGTCACGGTCTCCCACAACGGCTATATAAAGAGGGCCCCCTTGAACCTCTATCGCTCCCAGAAGCGGGGGGGCAAGGGAATGAGCGGGATGGACACCTCCGAGGACGATTTCGTGGAGAACCTCTTCGTGGCGAAGACCCACGATCAGATCCTAATTTTTACCGATGCCGGCAAGGCGTACGGATTGAGGGTTCACGAGATCCCCCAGGGGGGAAGGGTGGGCAAGGGGAGGTCCGTCGCCAACCTAGTCCAGATGTCATCGGAGGAGAAGATCGCCTCAATGCTGGTAATCAGCGACTCCGAGGACGAATCGAAGGATGCTCAAAAGCACCATATCGTGTTGGCGACGAGAAAAGGAATGATAAAGAAGACGGAGGGGGGAGAGTTCAAAAACGCCAAGCACGCGGGACTCGTTGCCATGGGCCTGGCCGAAGGAGACAGTCTGGTTTCCGCCCTTTTGGCGAGCCCGGATAAGGAGATCTTCGTTGCAACAGCGGAAGGATACGCCGCCCGCTTTATGGAGGGCGAGGTAAGGGCAATGGGGAGGAGCGCCCAGGGCGTAAAGGCGGTAAGCCTCGGGAAAGATGACGTAATCGTGGGAATCGACCTCGTGGAGAAGGGGACAACCCTCCTTGCGGCCACAGAGAGGGGCTTCGGAAAGCGCTCAAAGACGACCGAATACCCGCAGCAGAAGCGGGGAGGAAAGGGGGTCATTACCCTGAAGACCACCGAAAGGACGGGAAAGGTGATCCGGGTAAAGATGGTCTCGAAGGACGACGGGGTGATAATGATATCCAACAAGGGGAAGTTTCTGAGGCTTAATGCAAAGGATGTGCCGGTTCAGGGGAGGAATACCCAGGGGGTGAAGATGATGAACCTGGACAATGACGAGAGGCTTACTGGAATGGTGGTGTTGGCCGAAAAGGAGGAAGAGAGTGAGGATCAAAAGTAGGATGAATAAGATCAAAATTTCTATGTTGACTTTGCTTCTTGCCCTGATTGTTTTTATGGGCTTGTTCGGCTGCAGCAAAGACCCGGCCGCAGAGGATTTCGCCAGGGCAGAGAGACTGTATGAGAATGGGGAGTACCGTAAAGCCGCAAAGGGAAGCAAGGGATTTAGAAGTATCGCAATGAAATATCCGGAATCGAGCATGGCGCCCAAGGCGCTGTATCGAAGCGGGACTATTTACAGTCTGTATATAAAAGATTACGACAACGCAATAGAAGATTTTGCGTGTCTTATTTATTACTATCCGAAGCATGAACTCGCATTTGACGCCCAGGCGGACATCGTTGAGATATACATGGACAGACTCCAGAACTACGAGCAGGCCATCATAGAGATCAGAAAGCTCATAGAAAAGTACCCCAATCGCAAGGGCATCGACATGTTCCAATATAAATTGGCCCAATGTTTCGCATACAGGAGGGATTTCGACCAGGCCAGACTCGAGTATCTAATCCTTCTGGACAGCTACCCGAACACAAAACTCAAGCCCGACATATATTACAATATAGCGAACACGTACTTCATCGAGGGATCGGGTAAGATCGACAAGGCGGTGGAATACTATCAGAAGCTCTTGGACGAGTACCCGAAATCTCCCCTCGTCTTGGAGGCAAAATTCTATATTGCGGCCTCCTATGAAGAGAAGGGAGAGCTTGAGGAGGCCCTGAAGAGGTATGAGGAGCTGATGGGAGTCTATGAAAACGAGAATGTCCTCAAGATGCGTATAAATGGGGTAAAGGAACTGATGAAAAAGATCGAGGCCCCCGCTTCCGAAGAGGCCTATCGGGGATTCTCCTCGATTAAGAGTAAAGAGAAGGATGAAGACGGGGACGAAGACGAGGACACTGAATCAATAATGGAAGGAGAAGAGGAGATTGACATTATAGACTCCGAGGGGAAAAAAGAGGAGTTTAAAAATTCGATAGAGGATAAAGACGGCAAAACGAAGGGAAACAATGGGGAGGATAAGACAAAAGATAAAGGGGGAGAAAATAAAACCGGGGGGGGAGCAAATAAAGACGTGAAATAAAAGGGACGGAAAACTGCTTAAAAACCCACTGAATGTTAGGGGGGCAAGATACAAATCACGGTCATAGGTACACTTGATGAAATAAGAGCCTGGCCCCTTTGTCGGGAAAACTCGAAAACCACTATAAGGCACATCCATTTAAAAAGCTTTACATTAAGCCTTTTCAAATACATCGATTCCACTTTTCCAAGAAAGGCCGACGCACCGAAATCAGCATAAAATAAATATCGGAGTTGTTATGTTGTGATACCTTGAAGAAAAGCCCCGCAATAGATTGATTTTAAAGGACTTGAATATCAAGACTTTTTTAAATACAATAGTAACGGTTCGATTGATAATACTTTCAATTCAAAAGATCGTATTTATGGAGTTTATTTGAATTGACGTAATGTGAATAACGAAGGAAGCTTGAAGGACCTTGCAGTACCCTTGCAGATAAACATCTTGATCTCTCCGGGGGATGGAGAAACGTCCCAAAGGACCTTAATAATAAAATAAGGATTTTCTTGAAAAAAGGAGGAAAAATAATGAGATTTAAGGTAATAGCTACTTTAACCCTGGTTGTTATGGCCCTTACTTTTACGTGTGCGATGGCCGAAGAGGAAAAGGCCGCTGTCACCCCCGAGGATATAATCATCATGGTGCAAAAGGCCGCGAAGTTCCTCGAGGAGAACGGCGAGGCGGGCATTGCCGACTTCAACGATCCCGAGGGACCCTGGGTCTGGTCGGGAACCTATGTCTTCGTGTTCAACTGCGAAAAGGGAATAATTGCCGCACACCCCACCAAGGAGCTTGTGGGCGTGGAGCTTGCTTCGAGAACGGACGAGAAGGGGGTTCAGTACAATCTCCTGCTTTGCGAGGAGGCAAAAAACCCGACTGGGGGATGGGTAGAGTATTGGCGGCCTACGGACACCATGGACGAAAAGGGCGAGGCCAAATTCAGGCGTAAGATCTCTTATATAATGCAGGTCCCGGGACAGCCCTATCAGGTTGGCGCGGGGATCTACGAGCCGACCATGACAGTGGAGGAGCTGAACAACAAGATCGACGAGGTGATGAAAAAGATCGGCGAGGATAAGTAGAAGACTTCTGTTTTGTTTGATATTCAGGCGCGGTTCGGAGGGGGCAGTTTTTGATCGCCTGTATGCCGTGCCGGATGGTTATAATTAACGAGGGGGGCAGCGATGCCCCCCTTTATTTACCCCTTTTTTTCGCCTCCCTTTTTTCGCCTCCCTTTTTTTCGCCTCCCTTTTTTCGATATTTCGACAGGTGTTGCCGTCGCTGTCGTCGTGATGAATCAAACCGTGGGGAAAATCGCCCATTTCAAGTGGAAAGCCCCCAAGAATTACCCTCCTCCGTAAAGTGCCCTCTTGTAGCTGCCGTATCTCGTCAGGGCGGAGAGCGCCTCAGCCCCCCTCCTGGGGGAGGTAAAGGGGAGCACCCCGCTCCCCTTCAGAATCTCCACGAAGCTCCCCTTGTCTCCCACCACCGCCTGGTCGACCACGGGGATGATCGGCTTTTTGTGCTTCCTCAAGAGCTCGATGATGTTCTCGGCGATGATCCTGTCTTCGCTGATATATTTTTGTCCTATCTCGGCCATCTCGTAGAGGTGGGAGTACGGGGAGTCTTTTATCGCGCTTCCCCGGACTGTGCCGTATCCGACGCCGAGGATCATGATGGAGTCGATGTAGTCCGCTGAGAGAAGGGTTTCGAGGGAGTTGAAGAGGTCGCCCTCTTTGAGGCCGGCGACGGTGTCCACCGGATTTCCCCTGCTCCACCACGGCGGGAGAAACTTGTCCAACTTGGTTTTCGTCTCGGCGGTGAGCTTAACAACGCTCAAGCCCTCTCCCGCGCAGGCGTCCGCCGCCAGGACACCCCAGCCGCCCCCCATGGTCAGGATGCCGACCCTGTTGCCGTTGGGGACAGGCTGGGTGGAGAAGACCACGGCCAGGTCTTCCATCTCCTCCATACCCCTCGCCCTTATGACACCGGTCTGGGAGAAAACCGCATCGTAAAGATCGTCGCTTCCCGTCATTGCCCCGGTGTGGGAGGCCCCAGCCCTGCTGCCGGCCTCGGTGTGCCCCGATTTCAGGATAACCACCGGCTTTTTAATAACGGCTCCCCTAAGGCTCTCTAAAAAGGCGCGACCGTCCCTGACGCCCTCGATGTAGGAGAGGATAACCTTGGTGTCTTCGTCGTCAGCCAGGTAGTCCAAGAAGTCATGGGCCATAAGGTCCGCCTCGTTGCCGCTCGATATCGAGCGGCAGATCCCGAGGCCGCGTCCGTTGATAGACCTGATAAGGGTGTAGCAGAGGTTCCCGCTCTGAGACAATATTGAGACCCCTCCCGGCTTCGGCGCATAAGAGGGCATCCAGGCAGAAAGCATCTTCGGGACCATGCTGACTATGCCGAGGCAGTTTGGGCCGATGAGCCGGATACCGTTTTTTCGGGCGAACTCGACGATCTCAAGCTCCAATTTTTTGCCCGCCTCGCCCGTCTCAGAAAAGCCCGCCGTGATCAGGACGCAGGCGGTTATCCCCGCTGCCTTCGCGTCCGCGAGCGTATCGAGGACCTTGTCCGGCGGGACGACTATTATGGCAAGGTCAACGGGTTGGGGAACATCGACGAGGGAGGGATATACGGCAAGACCGAAGATCTCATCCGCCTTCGGGTTGATGGGATATATCCTTCCCTTATAGCCCCCGAGGAGGGTGTTGTGAAGCACGATCGCGCCCCATTTTCTGAAGCTCTTGGACGCGCCAACGATCGCCAAGGAGTCGGGGTGGAAAAAGGGCCTCAGCTCTTCTATCTTTTTCAACGGTGCCATGGTTCAACAAAGTGCAGTGGTAAAGGTGACTTTATACTACACATCGAATTTCGAGTCAACAGAAGAGTTGGCGAAATATCTTTAAGATTCCCAACGGAGATTTCCGTGAGAAGCCCCTTGACCTGAGGGGGGTTGGGGCCTTATAATATCTCCAATTATGAGTTACGGAAAGGTAGACAGGAAGATCATCGTGGCGCTGACCGATATCGTGGGGGAGAGCGGCGTTTTTACCGACCCGGACAACCTAGAGAAGTACTCGGTCGACGAGACGACCGGGGTCTCCGGGCTTCCGGACGTGGTGGTAAAGCCGAGTACGGAGAAAGAAGTATCGGCCGTGATGAAGCTCGCCCATGCAAGCCGCATACCCGTAACCCCGAGGAGCGGGGGCACCGGGGTCACCGGTGGGGCCGTCCCTGTATTCGGGGGGATAATCCTGACGCTTGAGCGGATGAACCGGATAATAGAGATCGACACCGATAACCTGATGGCGGTGGTGGAGCCGGGGGTGATCACGGGGGACTTGGGGAGGAGGGCCGAGGAGGAGGGCCTTTTCTACCCCCCGGATCCCGCGAGCCTCGACTCGTGCTGCATCGGGGGGAACATAGCCGAGAGCGCCGGCGGGCCGAGGGCGGTAAAGTACGGCACCACGAAGGACTACGTCTGCGGACTTAGGGTGGTATTCCCGGACGGCTCCATAGCCAAAATGGGGGGCAAGGTGGTAAAGAACGCCACCGGATACGACCTTATCGGCCTTATGGTGGGAAGTGAGGGAACTCTCGGGATAGTAACCGAGATCACCCTGAGGCTTTTGCCCCTGCCGAAAAGCTCCGTAGACGTCCTGGTTCCCTTCGCCGACCTCGAGACCGCGTCAAAGGCCGTAAGCGAAATCATAAGGGCGAGGATTGTCCCCGCGACGATCGAGTTTTTAGACAGGGGGGCGATCGAGATTGCTGAGGAGTTTCTGAAAAAGAAGATGCCCTTCGTGGACGCCGGGGCCCAGCTCCTGATAAAGATCGACGGGGGGGACGAATCGGAGATAGAGAGGTCTATGGAGAGGATATGGGAAGTCTGCTCGTCCATCGGCGCCGAGGATATGGTTGTTGCGGATTCGACCGCCCAGCGCGACAGGCTCTGGGAGGGGAGGCGCTGCATCAGGGAGGCCGTCACGTCAATAAGCAGGGTAAAGGAGGGGGAGGACGTTGTCGTGCCGAGAAGCGAGATACCCCGCCTTGTGGAGGGGGCAAAGAGGCTATTGGACGGGCTGGGGCTGACCTCGATATTCTTCGGCCACGCCGGGGACGGAAACGTCCACGTAGAGATATTGAAGGGGGATCTGACAGACGAACAGTGGGAGGAGAGGCTGCCTAAAGCGAGGGAGAGGCTCTACCGCCTAGCGGACAAGCTGGGCGGGCTGATAACCGGCGAGCACGGAATTGGGCTGATCCGGCGGGAGTATCTCAACATCTCCCTCGGCGACGCAGAGATCGAGATCATGAAGAGAATCAAGGATGCCGTAGACCCCCTGGGGATATTGAATCCGGGGAAGATATTTAAGTGAGTGTTTGAGGTTTAGTAATAAAAACTACATAAATTCATGGCTCTGGGAGATCAATCTACTCTCATTAACACATAAAATTATTTTTAATGAATACAGGGAGCGTATAGTCATGATTGCTGAAGAAGTTTATATTTAGAGGAAAAAATTGATTATCCGAAATTCACGAATTTCCTGTCGCTCTGAATCCAGGAACAACTACCAGATTTACAAGGAATGTTTTAATATTATAATAAAGCTATTTATAAGCATGTATTACAAAGTAAGAGGTGGTGAGCCATGCGGCTGTGGGATTTGATAAAAGGCGTTCAAATCCCGATAATCGATATGGGACATGCCACCAGTGACTGGACTTGGAGAAACCGGCGCTTAATAGCACTTTATGCCATGTTTTTGGACTTTGATGGATACTCCAATCTATTGAAGGGGCCATCGGATTTCTAATGCCGATTTTCGACAATTGGGAGAATAAATTATGACAAGAACAATCCGCGATAATGAATACACCGCCAGGACGGATAAGCCCGTACGCCTTTTTCATTTGGGATAAGTAGTATTCCCTGGCTTTTTCGTTATTATGAATCATGGCACAAAGGGTTTCATTTAAGTGATTTATCGAGTTGATAGAGAGTATGATGTCGAAGCTTTCCGGTTTTGCTGAAAAATCTTGAAATGTGGCGTTTTCGGCCTTGCAATTAGCGAGTTCCATTTCCTTGATATTTTTTTCAAATGTATACAGGCTGTTTTCGGAAGAACCCTCCAGCATTGGCTCAATCCCAATAACATTTTTGGCACCGTTTAGAGCCAAGTAGATAGATGCGAGACCTTTGCCGCATCCAATGTCAAGAATTTCCTTATCCACAAAACCGATGTCTTTGAGTATTTTATTCATTCTGTACTGAACGTCGGCATAGCTATTCAGGGTGCGGGTTTTATAATCTGAATTGATAAGCTCTTTAAATAATTCCAATTTTTTATTTTTTTTCATTAAATCATTTTCCATATAGATCCCGGAAACAAACAAAAATATTTCTTAAGAATTTTGAATACACAACAACAGTTATCAATCCCTGAACAGCCCGCCATATCCCTTTCCCATATGTCTCGGCCCCCTCTCGGTTCCCTCGATGTCCCACGACTTCAACATCTCGGAGATCGACTCGACCGTCCTCTTGGGCGAGTAGAGGAGGAGCTCCTTGGCCCTGAAGGTGTCGATGATCGTCTGGGGATAGAAGAGGAAGTTGGATTCGGTGGCGAAGAGGGGGGCGCCCAGCCCGCGCATAAGGCACAAAAACGGCACGGCGGCCGCCGGCAGGCTGATAGTCCCGGAAGAGCTGTGATAGAAATCGATGAAGAAATCGGCAAGGTCACGCTGGGTTATGACATCCTCGGCCGCCACGTTGAGCTCGAGGCACCCCGGCTTCACCTTCCTGATCGAGCGCACCAGAGCGGAGGCGAGGTCTTCCACGTCGACGTACTGAACCGGATATTTTCCACCGCCAACAAGGAAGATAGCCCTCCCCGTCAGAGCCCTCCGAGCTCCGTGAACGAGGCTGGGGAAAGATTCCTTGGGCGCGCCCCAGCCGGTTATAGGCGGCGTGCGAACGATAACGACCCCGATGCCCCGGGAGGCCATGGTGTTGATGAGGTAGTCCTCTATCCTCAGAAGTTCCTTCCCCCTCCTTGAAATCGGCCTTCGCTTTTCCTTCTCGGATATGAGGATTTTCCTTGGAATGCCGTAGACCTCCGACGAGGAGAGATAGACGAAGCTGACGACGTCGAGGCTCTTTGCTATGTTTGCAAGCTTGATGGTGGTGGTGAAACCCTTCCCCTCCCGGTTTTTACCTGAACTGCCTTCATCTTCGGGATGCCGCCCCGGGAGGTGAAAGATATGGTCCACTCCGTGGGTCATCTCGGACATAATGGAGCTTTTGTTTATATCCCCGGTCAGGTATTCCACATCCTCTATAGGGTTTTCGACCGCTTCGGTGTCGAATCCCCTGACGCTGAAGCCGAGGCTCAGAAGCCTTGGGATGAGGCTTCTTGCCAAGAAAGTTCCTGCTCCGATTACCAGGGCCTTGATCTTTCACACCTCCCCTTTTTTTATCTGTAGCTTCCGTAGAGGATAAAAGGCGCCCAGAACCCGGGGTGGGCGAGTCTCCTGTATCCCTTTCCCTTCTCGAGGTCGATGATCATTATCTGGGATTGTCTCAGGGCCTCCGCCTTGTCGTAGCTCTTGAGGTTGTCGTAGAGGAAGTCCATAAGCTGGGTCGTCACCCCGCGGTCGATGTCGCATACGGGCGCCAGGACCGAATCCGCCCCCGAATTGATGAAAACCGCGGGAAATCCCCCCGTCCTGCCCCAGCTCAACCCCGTCCTGGGAGCCGAGATGGTAACGAGGCTCACATCGAGCTTAATCTCTTTCACCTCGGCAACGGTGAGATTTCCGTCGTCGCCGCCGCCGCCGGTGAGGATGATTCTCGATTCCGTGCTGTTTCCCCGCTTAACCTTCGAGTGGGTGTTGATGTGGATTACCGAGAGGGGGCCTTTGGCAACCTCCGCCTTGAAGGCTGTCTCTGTCGCCCTGTCCTTCTCCAGCATGATCGCCCCCGGGACCTTCTCCGCCACCGCCTTCATCTCGAGGGGCGCGTGTTTGAGGAGGGAGAAACCGGAGGGATAGAGGCAGTTTCCTATCACAAGCCCGCCGAGGTTTACGGACCTCTCGGTCTTCAACGCCTTTTCCATGAGCTCCAGCGACGGCGCGTAGAAAATGGCGAAGCTGTGCATAAGAAATTTCGGATTGGGCATGAAGGCGTTTTTCTCGTCCCTCTTCGATACGAGGGCCGCAAAGGGGAGGTAATGAAGCGCGGAATCGGGGATTATGCCGAGTCTGGTGATCCCGGAAAGATCGGAAAAGACGGGGGCTATCAAGATTTGGTACAGCGTATACGCCTGGTTCTGAAACGGCGCCATGGTGTCCAGAGACTGCATCGAGTCCCTGAAGAGGCGCACCTTGACCTCGAGGGGCTCTTCCGTCTTCGGGAGCTCCTTGGTCGTGAATCCGTCAGATTTAACGACGTCCACGGAGAGATTTTTTGTGTCGTAGACAAGGACGGCCGTAGTGGAATCGAGGCGCTGAGAGATCGATGAATAACGCCCCACTTCCATCAATCCGTCGGCGGCCTCCGTGTCGCCGGTTTCCTCCTGGCAGAAGAGCGGGGCCGAGAGGAGAAACAAGGCTATAGACGCCGTCAAAACAACAACCGGTTTTATTTTCATTTGTATTCCCCTTAAGCAATTTATCGTTTTTCTTAAAAAAATTTCTTCCCCCTCCCTGCCCCGGCGGAGTCCGGCGGCGGCCCTATTCGTCGCGCCTTACCTGCAGCATCCTGTCCAGGGATATTTTGGCCTTTGCCCTAATATCCTCGGGGACCTCGACAACCCCCTTCATCTCGTTGAGACAGTCGTATATGTCTTTTAGGGTCGTGCGTTTCATGTCCGGGCAGATCATCTTCTCCGATGCGGGTATAAACTCCTTCCCGGGATTCCCCTTCTTCAGGGGGTGGATGAGGCCGATCTCGGTTCCGATGATGAACTTCATCTTGTCAGATTTTTTCACATGCGCCAGCATCCCGGACGTGCTGGCGACGTGGTCGGCGATGTCGATTACCTCCGGCCTGCACTCCGGGTGGACGAGTACCTCCGCGTCAGGATGCTTCTCTTTGGTCTCAAGTAGCTTCTCGGCGGTGAGGTTGTCGTGAGTGGGGCAGAATCCCTCCCACCAGGTCACCTCCTTGTCGGTGAAACGCGCCGTGTACCGGGCGAGGTTTTTATCCGGTGCCATCAGAACTGTGTCGGTCCTCACCGACCCGACCACCCTTATCGCGTTTGCCGAGGTACAGCATACGTCCGAGACCGACTTGACATCGGCGGTGGAGTTGACGTAGGTCACAAGCTCCGCCTCGGGATAGCTCTCCTTAAACTTCACGGCCTCGTCCTTGGTTATCATGTCCGCCATGGGACATCCGGCGTCCATCCTCGGAAGGAGCACGGTTTTGTTAGGCGAGAGGATAG
The DNA here is from genome assembly GCA_016929395.1 of Candidatus Zymogenus saltonus. Taxonomy (NCBI): domain Bacteria; class Deltaproteobacteria; order Candidatus Zymogeniales; family Candidatus Zymogenaceae; genus Candidatus Zymogenus; species Candidatus Zymogenus saltonus. Next base: position 341 of record JAFGIX010000067.1, on the reverse strand, counting down.
CTGCGCTCTCGGCCATGAAATGGACCCCGCAGAAGACGATCACCTCGGCGTCCGTCTTGGAGGCCTCGATGGAAAGCCCCAGCGAGTCGCCGGTTATATCGGCGATGTCCTGGACATCGCCGTTTTGGTAGTTGTGGGCCAGAAGAAGTCCGTTTCTATCCTTGAGGAGCCTTCTGATTTCAGCGATTATTTTTGATTCTTTCATCCTTTGGAATATCAAGTGGTTTTTGAGTATTAAATGTTTTGTAAGATAGGGTGAATTCAACTCACAAGTGCAACTTTTATAGTCGTAAAAAGGGGTAAGATGATGTAGGATTTGTGCTTCTTTTAACGGCTAAATT
>JAFGIX010000066.1 GCA_016929395.1 Candidatus Zymogenus saltonus | reverse complement strand
TATAATAACCGTTATAATGATGATATATTCGAAATTGTAGTTTCTTATCTAACTAATTTGGTGGAAAATCGTTTATAATTCCCAAAAGTAATTACGAAATATCGGGATGGTTAATTAATTTCTTTTTAGAATAAAGGTTATAGAATAGTTATCTTCTCTATAAATTTATTGATAAAAAAACTTCGCTTTTTTATCGCATATATTCTGTAAAATGTCAAGTTCATTTAACAATAGGAAAAATGATTAGCAAATGAATATTACAAGGGTAGTCAGCAACAATATTAGTGCAATAGATTTTACAGGCCTATAAATTCCTTCCCTTTTCTTTTACCAGCCTAAACTACTAAAAAGTAGATGTTGCTTAATTCCTTTGAGGTCTATATACTTCCCTTTTCGATTGAACTAAAAATTCAAAAACGGGTTCCAGTCCCGCTCCTTCGCCACGGTGGAGCTGGGCGTGGGGCCGTAGTTGTGGCCGGGCCAGACTATCGTGTCGTCCGGGAGCGTCAAGATCTTGTTCTTGATCGAGTCCATCATCGTCCGCATCGAGCCGCCAGGGAGGTCCGTCCTCCCCACCCCGGCGACAAACAGCGTGTCTCCCGTAAACAGGTTCTTCCCGCCGTCGTAGAGACATATCCCCCCCGGCGAGTGGCCGGGCGTGAACAGCACCGTCAGCTTCACGTCCCCTATCTCGATTATGTCCCCGTCCACCACGGTCCTAGTCGCCTCGGGCGAAGGCTTTACGCCGTGTATGGCCATGAACTTTTCGTTGACGAGGGTTAAGACCTTGGCCGCCTCCTCGTGCATGATGATTTCGGCCCCCGTCTTTTCGACCACGTCCGCGTTTCCGCCGATATGATCAGGGTGGGCGTGCGTGTTGATGATGTATTTCACGGTAAGCCCCAGGGCTTCCACCTCAGATAGAATTCTCTCCACCTCCCCCGCCGGGTCGATGAGGGCGGCCTCCTTCGTCTCCTCCGAGCCTATGATGTAGCAGAAAACGACAAACGGCGTGACCTCCAACTGCTTTATGATCATTTTAACTTCCTCGTAATTGTTTGTATGGTTTAGTTGAAATATGTAACCCAAATCGGTGTGAAAATCAAGTCTTTTTAAAAAAACGTTTGGAAAGGGGAGTTTTGTATTTAAAGAAATTTTTATTACATTAATGAACATCTTACCTTGACTTATTTTTTCCTTTTTGATAAATTTTAGTGTGAGTTAGAGTGTCCCAGATACTTAAATATTTGAGTGGATTGAAATAAATTGTGGTTTTTTAAGCGAAAGAAACGAAGGGGTATTATAGCCCTGATCCCGATCAGCGGCGTCATCTCGATGAAGATGGTCGATCCCTATCTTGAGATCATCGAGCGTGCCGAGAAGTCCAAGAAGGTCAAGGGGGTTCTTTTAAACCTATCGAGCCAAGGGGGGTCCGTTACCGCGACGGAGGTTCTTTACATGGCCCTAAAGAGGCTCGCCGAGAAGAAGCCCCTCTACGCATGGACGACCCTCGCCGCCTCCGGCGGGTACTACGCCGCATGTGCCGCCGAAAAGATATTGGCGCCCCCATCGGCGATGGTGGGGAGCATCGGCGTTATATACATCAAGCCCGTCATATCGGGCATAATGAAAAAGGTCGGGATCAAGGTGGAGATAGGAAAAGAGGGGAAGTTCAAGGACGACGGACTTTTTTTCACTGAGAGCACTCCCGACGGGAAGAAGAGAATGGCCGCCATCAACAGTGAGGTGTACAAGGGATTTGTCAAGGTGGTATCCGAGGAGAGAGGACTTGACAAGAAGGGAACGGAGGCGGTGGCGACCGGCGAGATATTCACCGCAAGGCGCGGGGTGGAGCTCGGGCTCGTGGACGAGCTTACCGACCTTCGCGGGGCAAAGGACAAGATCGCAGAACTGACAAAGGTCCATTCAGAGAGGGTGGTTACATTTAGGCCGAGACGTTCGCTCCTCTCATCGTTGGTGGAGCGGGGCGTTTCGAGGTGGGTCGGCGGCGTCATAAGGGTTGCGGTGGAGGACTTTTACAGGCCGGAGATATACTATATGTAATGTCGTTAGGACGGGCTGGGCTGGCTGGGCTGGGTGGACGGGGTGGACGGAGTGGATATAGGCGGTTTTTATTGATATGTTGACATATTGATATGTTGATGAAGGACGGTATTGAAAGATGGGCGAAATTGATATTAAGGAGAGATTGAAGAACGGCAATATTCTCCTTCTGGACGGGGCCATGGGCACACAGCTCATTCTCAGGGGAATTAAGTCCGGTGAGACTTCGGAGACCTGGATTTTGACAAGGCCGGACGACGTCTCGGCCATTCACAAGGACTACTTCGACGCCGGGGCGGATATCGTCCTTACAAATACCTTCGGCGGAACGCCCTTAAAGCTCTCCCACTTCGGGCTTGCGGAGAGGGCGGAGGATGTAAACAGGAGGGCGGCGGAGCTCGCAAAATCGGTCTGTCCCGAAGGACGGTTTGTCGCGGGGGACATAGGCCCCACGGGAAAGCTCCTGAAGCCTTACGGAGACGCCGACGAGGAGGAGCTCTTCGAGAACTTCAAGCTTCAAGCCAAGGCGCTGGCGGATGGCGGGGTCGACCTCGTCATCATCGAGACGATGATGGACCTGAAGGAGGGGGAGCTGGCCCTGAAGGCGGCGCTCACAACTGAGCTTCCGGTCTTTGCATGCGTCACTTTCGACAAGAAGAAGCGCGGCTATTTTACAATGATGGGAAACAGCCCCGAAGATGTGGTGAAATCGCTGATCGATCTCGGGGCGACGGCAGTGGGCGCCAACTGCACCTTAAGGATAGGTGATATGGTGGATCTTATCAAGGAGATCTCGGCCGTATCGACGGTCCCTGTGATCGCCGAGCCGAACGCGGGTAGCCCGGAGCTCGAAAACGGAAAGCCGAAGTACATGGACGGCCCGAAGGAGTTCGCACAGAAGGTTCCCGACCTGATATCGGCCGGGGCCGTTATAGTCGGGGGATGCTGCGGGACGACGCCCGAAACCACAAGGGAGATAAGAAAAATAATCGACTCAATGTAGCCTGTCGTTTTATAGAAGAGGCGAGGGATGGATACGCCCGGACTCGCGGCGTATTGCAGGGCAAAAAAATTTGATTAATTGAAGCGGGTGATGGGGAAGGGTAAAAAAGGTTATCCTTCTTGCGCTATCCCTCGCTCTGCTGACTCCTTAAATTGCGTTTGTATTAAAATAGAATGATTGAAAAAGGAGGTTAAGTATATGCCCGATAAGTCAATCTTTTTAAAGGAACTGGACCCGAACAATTATATCATTAATCCTTCGAAGGAGGAGTTGAGGAAGCTCTCGAAGAAGGACGAGCGCACCACGGAATACGGCAGCGCCGCTTACATCACGGTGGTCCGCTCCAGGAGCGCAAAATTTACCGAGATAATCTTCGGCGATCCGAACGAGGAGCAGGCAAGTATCATTAACGATGTGCAGGAGTACCTGAAATGGAAGACCTTGATCCGCATAGACCGACAGATGTGCCTCCATCCGGATCACGCCATTCATGCGAGGCTCTATCTGACCGAAGAGTACGCCCGTATCGCATATATGTGGAATGAGACCCTCTTTGAGCCTAAGGACCCTGACGGAAAGCCCGACATGATCTCGGTTTACGTCCCCGAGTGGCGCGAGAGAAAGGTCCTCGTTCAGCCGGAGCTGAAGGTCACCTATGTCCTGGGGTCTGACTACCTTGGCGAGAACAAGAAGGCCCACCTTAGAATGGGGATGTACATAGCCAAGGAGAGGGGGGGGCTGGGCCTTCACGCGGGGAGCAAGATCATCAGGGTAAAGAAGAAGGACGGGCAGATGGTGGAGAAGGGGGCCATTCTCTTCGGTCTCTCGGGAACGGGGAAGACCTCCCTGTCATGCCACAACCACGGGCTCGAAGGAGACGAGGGGATAATCATCCGTCAGGACGACGTCGTCTTCATCCAGCCGGACACGTACTGCTATGGCACAGAGGACAATTTTTATATAAAGACCGAGGGACTGGAGCCGGTGGGACAGCCCCTCCTCTATGCCGCCTCGACGAAGCCTGACGCCATCCTCGAAAACATCTGGGTCGATCGTAAGAACGGCAAGGTCGATTTCTTCGACGAGAAGATAACTTCAAACGGCCGGTGCGTCGTCTACAGGAAGGACATAGACTACACCGACGACGAGATAGACCTCCCCAGGGCCGACATAATCATATTCATCACGAGGAGAAACGACGTGGTTCCCCCGGTGGCCAGGCTTACGCCGGAGCAGGGGGCGGCCTTCTTCATGCTGGGGGAGTCGATCGAGACCTCAGCCGGGGATCCTACCCAGGCGGGAAAATCGAAGCGCGTAGTCGGGACAAACCCGTTTATCGTGGGAGACCTCGCCCAAGAGGGAAACATCTTCTACAAGATCCTGAAAGACAACCCGGAGAGCGAGTGCTTCCTCCTGAACACCGGCCGGGTAGGAGGACCGCAAGGCGAAAATATCACGATCCACGACTCCTCCGCCATCATGAAGGAGATCGCAAGGGGCGAGATAGAGTGGGAGGTCGATCCCGACTGGGGCTACGAGGTGGCGACCAAGGTCCCCGGCATCGATATAGGGAGACTAGATCCGAGGCGTTTCTACGACGAGAAGGAATACAAAAGAATTACCGAGGTTCTGAGAAAGGAGCGGGAGGCCTGGCTCTTCCAATTTGAAAAGCTCGACCCGAATATACTGAGCGCCATATAGATTCCGTGCCGGTTGTTTTTTAGTGGCGGTGTCTGTGGAGTCAAAATGTCTTTTGCGGTTGGGATTGAGGCCGTTGTCGGCGGAGCGAGGCTCTCAAAATCGGGGATGAGGGGGCAGGGCCGGCAGCGGTGCCAGATTTGGACTTCCGGCAGATGAAAGTGATGTAGGGGTTATTGGAGATGGAGCAGACCGAATCTTTGTCGGGCGGTGAAGGGTATGAGGATACTTAATAATGGATATGGATTCGGGGTGGATGAAAATCCGCCCCTTTTTAATAAAAGGTGCTGTTATCAGGGTATTCTGACTATTACGGCTTGTAAGTCATACAACTAAAAATCGATGAAAAACTCCTCCGGCGGGTCTGCGGTTATCGTCATTTCCTCCCCCGTGACCGGGTGGGCAAACGTCAGCGATTTTGAAAAGAGAGCTATCCCGCCCGGTATGAATTTATTCTTTGAGTTGTACTTGATGTCCCCGCGGACGGGATGCCCCACGGCCGAGAGCTGGGCGCGGATCTGGTGTCTCCTGCCGGTTATCAGGTCGATCTCGATCAGGCTCTCGCCGTCTCCTCCCGTATTCCTTAACGTCCTGTAGAAAAGAAGAGCCTTTTTGGAACCCGGCGCCCCCTCCGGGACGACCGACACCTTCGCCCCCGATTTCAACAGGGAGTGGGAGAGCTCCCCCGAGGGCGGATCGACCGCCCCCTCGATTCTAGCAAGATACGTTTTTTTCACCTCACGCTCCCTGAACGCTTCCGAGAGGCGCTTTGCCGCCGCGGGTGTTTTTGCAAAGAGTATCACCCCGCCGACGGGACGGTCGAGGCGGTGCAGGAGGCTGAGATAGCAGTCGTTGGGGCCGTCAAGTGTCCTATGTTTCTCCCCGATGTAGTCCCGTGCCGCGTCAAAGACGGACAACCCACCCCTCAAATCCCCCTGAGTCAAAACCCCGAACGGCTTGATGACGGCGAGGAGGTGTTTGTCGTCGTAGAGGATCGATTCAATGAAGTTTTTCATTTTGTCCGAATTGTCTGTATTTTTATTCCCCTTATTCTTCATTATCCGGCTATAATATGTTATAGGGATTATAGGTTATAGGTGTTATAGTTTATAGGTTAAAGGTAATATATCAGATTATGCGCTCTATAACAACAGCACAGTTCAAGGGGGGAAGATGAGGGGAAGTCCCGAGGAGATGAGAGAGCTTTTCATAAGGTCGGGGATCGAGCTTGACGACCGAAAGCTTGACCTTTTCTATCGATTCTACCTCGAGCTTATCGAGAAGGCGCCAAACGCCGACCTTACCGGCCTCGTCTCTTTTGAGGACATAGTCGTCAAGCATTTCATCGACAGCGCGATAATCACGAAATACGTAGATCTCCCGTCGCCCCTCCTGGACATCGGGACAGGGGCGGGATTCCCGGCTGTTCCGCTCAAGATAATCAGGCCGGAGATCAAGATATATGCGGCTGAGGGGAGAAAGGAGAGGGTGGGTTTCCTGATGGAGACGATCGATCTGCTCGGCCTCGACGGCATTGAGATATACCCCCTTAGGGTTAAGGACAACCTCCCTTTTAAAGTGAGGGGGGTCATAACGAGGGCGCTGGAGCCTATACCGGAGACGCTCATTCGTACCGCACCCTTTCTCAAGGAAGGGGATACCGTGATCTTCATGAAGGGGCCTTCCGCCGAAAATGAGATGGAGGCGATAGACAAGGGGATCGGGCGTCTATTCTCCCCCGAGGAAGATATATCGTATACGATCCCCGGCACGGAATACAGGCGTAGGCTCGTCATCTTCGAGAGGAAGGGGCAAAAATTTGTTCCCGGCCGTGACAGATCGCTCGGATCGAAGTCGCCAGTGGAGGTCAAGATATCGAGCGGGAAGAATCCCCGCTTCAAGGAGTTAAAGAGCGTCCTTACGGGGCGGGGCCTAAAAAAAGGGGATTTTACGATCCTCTCCGGGGAAAAACAGGTGAGGGAGGCGCTGAAGACCTTCCCCGAGGAGATCGAGGGGATAATATTATCTCACGAACGCGACCTTGAAAACATGCCGGAGGATATCGAAGATATGGTGAGATACCGCCTCTCGAAGCCGCTCTTCAACGAGATTGATTCCTTCGGAACCGGCTCACCCCTTTTGATAATAAAGGTAAGGGAGATCCCTGAGTGGCGCGACGAAAACGACGCCGAGTGGCCGTCCGGCATCACGATTTTCATACCGTTCCAGGACCCGGCGAATGTAGGCGGCGCCGTCCGAACGGCGGTTGCCTTCGGGGTGAAACGAATAGTCCTCTTGGAAGGCGCGTCGAATCCCTACCATGTAAAGAGCATCAGGGCCGCCGGAACGGCGATATTTAGAGCACCCCTCTTCAGCGGGCCGAAGATCGAGGAGCTCAAAGTCTGTGGCGCGCCCCTCTACTCCCTCGACCCGGGGGGAGAGAGTATCGCAAGGGCGGTCTTGCCCTTCAACATGGGGCTCGTTGTGGGGCTGGAGGGCCCGGGTCTTCCCGAAAACCTGAGGAGGTCGGGGGGCGTGCGTGCCCTCTCCATCCCCATGGTAAAGGGGGTAGAGTCGATCAATGCGACGGCCTCTCTCGTGGCGGCCCTCTTCGAGTGGCGCAGGAGGCATTTTACAAGGTAAAGCCAAAAAATTTTAAAAAAAGTTCTTGAGATTATTTCGAAAATGGAATAAATCAATAAACTCAATCGATAGTGATGTAACACATTTAAGGAAATTGTTATGAGAGCACTGATTACCGGCGCCGGCGGATTTATAGGATCGTTTTTGCTGGATGCGTTAAGGAAGAAGAAATACGAGATTAGGGGCCTCTTTCTATCCGACGAGGACGCCGCCGAGGCGGAGAAGCTGGGTGCCGAGGTCTTCCGGGGAGACCTCACGAAGGCGGAGAGTTTGAAGGGGATATGCGACGGGGTGGATATCGTCTTTCACCTTGCGACGAGGGTCTTGGACTGGGGGGCGATGACGGCCTTCAGGGGCGTGATGGTTGGGGGGACGGAAAACCTCCTTTATGAAGCGCTGGACGAAAAGCTTAAAGGGAATATAAAGCGCTTCGTCTATTTTTCATCGGTGGCGGCTTTGGGGTGCGGAAGGGACGTCGGTGGGCTTGACGAGGACGCCGAGCGCGTGAGGCTGGGAATACCCTACAGCGACACCAAGATCGAGGCGGAAGACCTCGTGCGCGATTTCTGTGACCAATACAATATTTCCTATTCCATCGTTCGCCCCGCAAACGTCTTCGGGCCGGGAAGCGTTTGGGTAAGCGACATCCTCGACGCATTTTACCGGGGGCCGCTGCCGTTGATAAACGGCGGGAGGGAGCCGGGGGCCTTCGTCTACGTGACCAACCTCGTCGACGGGGCGATCTTGGCCGCAGAGAGTGATAAGGCAGACAATCGGACGTACCACTTCAGGGACGACTACGACATCACCTGGGGAAAATACGTCGAGAAGCTCGGCTCATTGATCGGTAAGAAGCCGAGGGGCAATATCCCCTTCAAGCTTGCCTGGAGGCTTGGACACATGATGGAAGCCCTCCTAACACCCCTCGGTATCCGGCCGACCATGACGAGGCTCGCCGCTGGCGTCATGGGCAAAAACCTCGACGTGGACAACTCCAGGGCAAAGGCGGAGCTCAACTGGAGGAGCAGGGTCGATCTCAATGATGCTATGGCCGAGATCGAAAGCTGGGTGAAGAAAGTCTACATCCCGGGGAGAAAGAAGGGGAAGAAGAGGAAGAAATAGGAATTTAGTTGAATTTAATTGAAGGCAGGACGAAAAGTTTTCAAAGAATCAATCGTTCTCTTCAGGCTCGGAGAGTTTTTGGCGGCCTCAAAAGCGTCCCAGTTTTTATAAACAAAGTGTGCTAATGCGCTGGTATAATTGGGGCCTGTTTGGTTGGCGCTTCCCTCACGAGGAACAATTGCTCTACGAATTTCATTTATTCGAGATTTCCTCGATATGTTAATCAGCTCTATTTTTGGTTTGTCAAGATTGTCCGGTTCAATTGGAATCCTGTCAACACTGATTCCGAGAAAATCCGCAAAGGCGGACCTGTGGGCTAAAAGCCATGCCTCAATCTCTCTTACGGCCACACGCAAAATTAAATTTTCATGTTTTTGTGTTCCAAGCCAATCTTCAATCAATTTAGGGGCACATTCCTTCGAATCAAGATCTGTAAGGATGAGGTAGGGTGTACCCCTGGCGGCATTATTAAATCCATTTATTCTAGATTTTAAATAGCCTTTACCTTGTTTACCATAACAGCTAATAACTGAAAAGCGACCAATTTTATTCAAAAGAGTTCTCAAGACAGCTTCATCAAGTTGACCTTCAACGGCGATATAGATAAAAATTTGATCACACATCAAAAAGGTCCAATTGATTTATATCTTTAGGTTCTGTGATAGGGATAACCGCATCGACGACGCTCATTCCCCCCTCCATCAGTAGGCGAACATTTTCAATAGAAGATGCAGGTTTAATCGCCGTTCCCTTTTCTCCCGGGATTAAAACAAGCACCTCTTCGCCTTCTATTCCCTCATCTGAAAGAAGTTCTATACTATGAGTGCTTATTATGACCTGACTGTTTTCCTTTTCCTGGATTCTCCAAATTAGCCTTGGAAGGTTCCTTATCACGGCCGTATGGAGCGACAGTTCCGGTTCCTCGAAAAGCAAAAGTTGATTCCCTTCCAAGAGGGTCCAGAGAAAGCCTATAAAACGGAGAGTCCCGTCGGACAATTCTTCTTCCGTTTGTTTAGCTCCATGTGGTCTCCAGTTTTCATAACGAATCTGTAGGTGTGGTTTGCCACTATCATCTTTTTCTACTTGTAGCTTGCTAAAATAGGGAACGGCTATTTTTAGGGCTCTTTCAATCTTATTTAATCGTGACTGGGTGGTTCTTTTATTTGTTTTGTAAATATCTTCTAAAAATTCGCGGCCGAAGGGGTCCTCTTCCATTGATTTTCCAGCGAAGGCTTCAGGATAACGGAGAAGTTGGGGGACAAGATGGAAGTATCTAAAGGAACTGAAGTAATCCGCTATCTCCCTGAATTCTTTATTTGCACTTGTTTGCTGAAGGTGTGTCTGTGTCAATAATTTAGGATCATCTATATCTTTTTTATTGGGACGATCTAATATTAGCCTATCATCTCTCCAGACTTTTTCATATTCAAGGACAGGATCGTGCTTTCCCTCTTGTTTTCTTTTAATGCTAATGGCATATCTCCAGTTTGGATCACTATCTTTATCACCTGTTATATGTACTTCAATTTCTATTTGCGAAGATCTGCCCGACGCCCACAAACACCTTATCTTAGAGTCGCCGCCGCGGTCGCTTATAGATTTAAGAAGCCCGCCCCCTAATGGTTTTGCAATATCGTGAAGAAAGCGAAACGCATCGAGAAAGTTCGATTTCCCGGAGGCGTTGGGACCGATCAGGAAGACTCGCCTTTGAAGATCGACATCCACCGACCTGAAATTTCGCCAGCTCTTTAGAATAATTCTTGAGATTCTCATAAAAGTATCCAGTTACAACTGTGGATTACTATTTTAAAAATATAGTACAATTTAAATTTTGATATTACAACACAAAACTTCAAATGTCCTATTTTGTTAGGGGCGAATTAGCCTCAAGGCCGTAACGTTGCTGCCGGGTCACAATGGTTCCAACTTGCCCGTTAAATCATTCCAAAACAGACATTTGTGTTGATTAAAAGACCAACCTCGTTCACCACACCGAGCCGCTGCTTAATCGGACGTTTCCACGGAGAACATGATCTCGACTACTTTCCCGCCGGATATTGTAAACGTAACCATGTAATATCCCGCGTAGTCGTGATAGATAAGCTTGTCCCCGTCAACCCCATCAACTAATTGCTTATCCCCCAGGAGGCGCCGGACGTCGGATATCAAGCTTCCGACCTTCACTCCATCAAACTCGTATGAACCTGTCGTGACGGTTACCATATGGATGAGCTTTTCACCCCCCGAGTACTCGTGGATTCCAATGATTACGCCGTCGTAGACAAGTCGGTGCCGAATGTCGATCTTACCCTCCCAATAAACGCTCTCGATTTCCTCCGAGGTTCGGGAGATCGGGTCTCCAAGCTTCTTTAAGATTTCGGACTCGGTCTTGCCGAACCTTTCCAGTCCACCCTTTATGAAACGAAGGACACGTTCTTCACCACCGGATGTTCCTTCCGAATCG
>JAFGIX010000065.1 GCA_016929395.1 Candidatus Zymogenus saltonus | reverse complement strand
CCTCAAAACTTGCCCGACCCCACAATAAAACTTGCCCGACCCCCGTTACTAAAATTGATCGGCCCTCCTTATGCTTAATATGATGTTTTTAATATGATGCTTGATTATTCCGATGGCTTTAAATTTCGGCTACCCCTTTTCCACGACGAAGTCCCCTGAGCTCGGATCGAAGGTAAGGATATATTTTTTATCGTTGTTTCTGTCCTTAAACTCGGTCTTGTTGTCCGTATTGGTCTTTGCCTCGTTAAGGATCATTTTCAGGTAATCTTTTTTTTCGTCGGAGTCATGGAAGAACTTCAGTTCTTCAATGCCTTCCGGGTCTCCGTTGAGCTTCATCTCATATCCTGATTGAATTATTCTATATTATTAAATATCATAGTCCAAGCGTGTATGTCAATAGTAATTAGAGTATATGGTGGAAGTTTCTGGGTCACTGATTATGTTTATCGGCCCTAATGAGGGAGAAGAGTATGATGATTGCAAAAAGGAGAGAGATAGAGGTCGCGATTAGGGGTATTGAGACTCCTATTTTTGCCATTTGATATATATTTAGGCTTAAAATCACCAGCGAGGCTATGAGGGCGACGTACTTGAAGGGCTTTATCCTGAAGTAGATGGGCACAGCCGACAGCGCGGGGATCAAAAAGAGGGCCAGAAGAAGGCAGTCCCCGGCGCTTCCGGTCCATTTCAGAAGGAGCCCGGATATCTCCTGGAGCGATGCAAAGAGGAGGAGAATCAGGGCCAGGGCCCGGAACGTCTCTTTTAATTTGCCGCCGTGTTTGGATTTCACTTAAGAGTTTCCCTTCAAAATATTTAAAACCTCAATTGGACAAAAAAGTCTTTTTTGAAGACCAGTTTGGCTTGAGCCGACAACAGTCTTAGTATGGTTTTGTCTCCCGGCGGACCTGGTTTTATCGGCCGAAGTCAATCTTTCGGAGCCTTGAAGAGGGGAACTCAATCGAGATAGTCTTTATTGTATTCTATATCCGCCTTGGATCTGAGCTCTTTGATGAAGTTGTTGTATTCCTCGATCCTCTTTACCATGAGGGCGTTCGCTTTTAAAAGCTCTTTCTCGTCCGGGGAAAGCTCGTTGTACTCCTCGGGCGTTATCCCCTGAAATGTCTTCGCAATAACTATTACGTCTTCTTCGGAAGCCTTTGCCGAGTTCTTGATGAGACCCGAGAACTTCTGGATCATAATATCATTTCTTATGATCGCCTCGAAGCCGGCCTCTGTAAGTTTATTGTATTTAAGGACTTCTTTGTAGGTATCGTAGTCGAATTCCCCGTCTTTTAGAAAATAGGGAATGCTCTTTATAGCGTCCCGAACCTCCTCGTCGGTCACCGGGATGTTGAGCTTCTTTGCCTCCTCGATTTCGAGGATTTTATCGATCTGGTCATCCAGGATCGATTTTCTGATGCCGAGTTTCTTTATGTCTTCTTCCTCCAGATCCTCGCCGTACTTTTCCTTTATTGCCTTGAGTTGATTTTCAAAGGCCGTTTGAAATTCGGCGTGGGTGATTATCGTTTTTCCGACCCTGGCGGCGAAACGGCTCTGATCTTCGTTTCTGAATGAGGTGAGAATCCCAAAGCCGATGATGAAGCTCAACGCCACCGCCAAGAGGAGCGCCTTCAGCCACCAGGAGCTCGCGCTCTTTCTCATTATGTCCAGCATCTATTTCCCCCTGAATGTAGTCTTACACAATAGGATTCTATTATCAGAGAGAGATGAAAAATGCAAGATAAATTTGTTTTTAATCCTGTTTCAAGGTAAATATCGGGGGCAATGGTCGCTTTGGAATTTAAGTCAAAAGATTTTCCTTGATTATATTACATTTTATCGCTATAATCCCTATGGGTTTTTTATAGGCAGGACTTGGCAAAATCAACATGGATTTTCATCTTGAAGGGATGGAGGCTTTAACCTTGGCGGACTAATGGGCTTTTGGGATTTGAACCACATGTTTCAGGAGTGATTGATGATACTGAATTCACTTGTAGATATAGTTTCCAACGACCTCTCCATTGACCTGGGCACAACCAACACTCTGGTCTATTTGAAGGGTAAGGGGATAGTGGCGGACGAGCCCTCCGTGGTTGCGATAAAGGAGGGTCCGAGAGGCGAGAGGAAGATAATAGCGGTTGGCAAAGAGGCGAAGTTGATGCTCGGCCGCACTCCGGAGGAGATCGTAGCCATACGGCCCTTGAAGGACGGGGTCATCGCAGATTTCGAGATTACGGAGCACATGTTGAAGCACTTCATCAAGAGGGCGTCTCCGCGGCGCTCTTTAATTAGGCCGAAGATAATAATCGCCGTGCCGTCCGGTATTACTCCGGTGGAGAGACGGGCGGTTATAGAGTCAGCCAGCACGGCCGGCGCTAGGGAGGTCTACCTGATCGACGAGCCGATTGCGGCGGCGATAGGTGTGGGGCTTCCGATCTCCGAGCCCTCGGGAAACATGATTGTTGACATCGGCGGCGGGACGACGGAGGTGGCCGTAATCTCGATGAACGGGATAGTCTATTCGGAGTCGGTCAAGGTGGGCGGCAACAAGATGGACGAGGCGATAGTCCAGTATTTGAAGAGGAAATACAACTTTCTCATAGGGGAGAGCTCCGCTGAGAAGTTGAAGATGGAGCTGGGAACGGCTCTTGTGGAGGGGGAGAACAGGACGGTCGATATAAAGGGGCGGGACCTGGTGTCGGGGATTCCTAAGGTACAGAGTGTGAGCGCCGTGGAGGTAAACGAGGCGCTCTCGATACCGATGGATATGATCGTCGAGACCGTGCTGCGGGCCCTGGAAAACACCCCCCCTGAGCTCTCGTCCGACTTCGTGGACAAGGGGATAGTTATCTCCGGAGGCGGGGCTTTGATCAAGAATATAGACAGGCTCCTCAAGAAGGAGACCAAGCTTCCGATAATCATTGCGGAAAATCCATTGTCGGTCGTGGTCCTCGGCTGCGGCAGAACGCTGGACGACCAGGACCTCTTGAAGCAGGTCGCCGTTTTGGGTAGATGAGGGAGAGAGTTTATTAGTTTAGGGAATATATAATTACGGTTTTTTTTGTAGTATCATTAAAGATGTAAGATATAAGTTTCAAGGACCTTTTCAAAAATGAGTGAAGAATATGGAACTCATGCTGAATACATTTCTTGGGTTTTGGAAGATGCAAAAAAACGCCAGGCAGAAATTGAAAGTTATTTGAAAAAGGCCTTTTCATCTTATATCGAAATACGTTCGGCTGAAGTTATTATATTTTCTGATATTTCCGCCCTCGATCTTGCTGATATAATAAACGATTATCCACTGCTTTTAAAGCCCCTGACGGTAATATGCAATATCGCCGGGAGATCGATTGAGAGAGACCTGCAAATAAAAAATGTAAATACATATAATCCAAAACTCAGCAAGCAGGAAGCGACCGCAATAGCAGGTTATATAAAACCCTTTCTGCCGAGCTATTTGGAGCTATCAACACTTTCGAATATAGACAGGACGGAATTTGTAGACAAAGAGATTAGAAAAATAAAGGGAAGGTGGGAAAAAAGGATCGTAAGTTCGTTAAATAGATTAAGTCCTTTAAGATTTAAGAAGAGGCAGTTTACAGCAGAGAATGAGAAATATGAAATTGACGCAGCATGTCCCGAAGAGGGCGCAATCAAGTACAGCATAGATATAAAAAGGATTGAAGCAAGAAGGGATATTCATAAGCGGATTGATGAAATCATCAACAAATCGAATAAATTGAAAAGCGCATTTCCTCAAGCAAAATTCGCGGCAATTATATATTACCCCTTCATAGAAGAACAGATAAATATTCACAACAGGCTCTCTTCGGAAAATATCGATGTCATCTGTTTTGCCTCTGATTCAAAGGACTCCATTTTCAACGCGGTTAAGATGGTCCTTTCAAGTTTGGGAGTAATCCGGTGAACTCTGCCGTCAAGAAAACCTACCATAAACTGATATTAGGTGATGCGAGAGATATGTCCTTCATCGAGAATGAATCAGTACATCTCGTGGTGACCTCGCCGCCGTATTGGACGCTGAAAAGATACAACGAAAACCCGGATCAGATGGGACACATTGAGGAATACGAGACTTTTTTAGACGAGTTGTCAAAGGTCTGGGAGGATTGCTACAGGGTCCTTGTCCCGGGGGGGAGACTGGTTTGTGTCGTTGGTGATGTCTGTTTGTCGAGGCGCGCCTTCGGGCGTCATGTGGTTGTGCCTCTTCATTCGGATATCTCCGTAATCTGCAGAAAGATCGGATTTGATAACCTGAATCCAATTATATGGCATAAAATATCAAACGCCTCTTTCGAGGCAAATAACGGCACGAAATTTTTAGGTAAGCCTTATGAGCCTAACGCAATCATAAAGAATGACATAGAGTTTATTTTAATGCAGAGAAAGCCCGGGGGATACCGAAAACCCACAGACAGACAACGGAAAGAGAGCAAAATATCGAAGGAGGATTTTCATCAGTGGTTTCGCCAGTTCTGGAACATACCGGGGGAGTCGACAAGAAAGCATCCGGCGCCTTTTCCCGTGGAGCTTGCTTATCGAGTTGTAAGGATGTTCTCTTTTGTGGAAGATACAATCCTCGATCCCTTTTGCGGCTCCGGTACTTCCATGTTGGCCGCCATGAAAGCCGGAAGGAACAGCGTCGGCATAGAAATCGATCCCGATTATATTATGGTTGCCAATAAACGTCTTAAAATAGAGAAGGACGGCCTTTTTATGCAGTCTGAACTGGAAATAGTGGGGCTTAAACAGAGCAATGTATAAATTTCTTCGGCGGCACAGGGTAGCGCTGATCTGCATCGCACTCCTTATTGCATCGTTTTTTGTCTTTATCGCCTTCGGTCACAACACATCCCACGCCGGCAAATCGAGGGGTCTGTTTCTCGAGATAACCTCGCCGGTATTTGAACTGATAGGTTCCTTCTTTCACAAGGTCGGTTCCGTCTGGGATCACTATATCCATTTGAAAGACTTAAAGGAGGAAAACGAGGAGCTGAAAAAACACCTCGAGCGTATCTCCTCCAAGTACGACAACCTGAAGACCCTATACATCGAGACCGAGAAGAATAACCGAAGACTCGAGGAGATGCTCGGATTCACGATGATTGCGCCCTATACGCTGCTGCCCGCAAGGGTAATCGGAAGCGACCCGGCCCCCTATTCCAGCGCGATAATAATCGACAAGGGGAAAGAGAACGGCGTTGTCAGGGACCTTCCGGTGATGTCCGTAAGCGGGATAGTGGGGATCGTCCTTAACGTCTCCGACAAATCATCCACCGTCATGCTCCTTAACGACAGGAGGAGCCGAATAGCCGTGACCCTTCAGGATGACCGCACCAGGGGTGTGCTGGAGGGCTACGCGGACGGGACTATTCACCTATCGTTTGTGGACAGAAAGAACGTAGTAGAGCCGGGCGATGTGGTAGTCACATCCGGGATGGAAAATATATTCCCCAAGGGGCTTCTGGTGGGAAGGATAGCGGAGGCGAAGAGGCCCAAGTACGGCCTCTTTCAGGATATTGTGGTGGCGCCTAAAGTGGATCTCAAGAGCGTCGAGGAGGTCTTGATTATCATTAGGTCGAAAATAGAAACCCCAGATGAATAAAGCGGATAAATATGTCAGGATGAGCAGGGGGAGAAGGATAGTAGGCTTTATCCTCTTTATCCCCCTCGGCTTTTTAGCCGTTGTAGTTCAGGGGGTAGTCCCGGAACTCTTCGGGATCAGGGTGGAGTGGTTCTTCATCTTCATCATCTACGTGGGAATCTACAAGTCTCCGGGCTTATGCTTTCTCATAACGGCGGTTCTGGGGCTCCTCTTCGACCTTTCTTCCAGCGCCCCGACAGGCCAGGGTTTTTTCTGCGCCTTCTACGCAATGGGGGCGGCGAGAGTGATCTCGAGTCTCATCTATGCGGATAGACCCTTGATTATGTTTCTGACGACGGCCGCGATTACGTTAAGCCTGAACGCGATCCTTGTCACGGTCTTTCTTCTGAGCCGATTCGCGGCGGGGGAGATCGACTTATTACTTCGCCATATCGTTTTCTCTTCGCTCCTTACAGCGGCCGTGTCGGTCCCCCTCTTTTTAATAATCAAGTTTATCGATCCGGAGCGGGGGGGCTACTATTTTACCAGGTTCATGCGGGAGGAGGAGGAGATCCCGCTTATATGAACTTTTGCCGGGAACATTTGTCGGGTTTTTAACGAGGCCTTTTGATGTCCGATTACGACATAAAGAGGGTTGATCCGCATCGGTCGGTCAAGGTTACCCTGATCGGGATTGTCGCCGTGCTCCTCTTTATGGGATTGTGTGTGAGGCTCGCATACCTCCAGCTTTACATGGGGGAGACCTTTCGCATATTGAGCGAGAACAACCGGATAAGGTTCGTCAAGGTGCCGGCTCCGAGGGGTATGTTTTTCGATCGTCACGGACGTGTGGTAGTGGACAACAGGCCCTCGTTCGACGTAAAGCTGGCGACGGAGTACGTAGAGAATATCGACGATGCCTTGGCTAATGTATCGAAGCTCACCGGCGTAGAGGCGGGGATCCTTAAGACCAATCTCAAGAGGGAGAAGGATAAGAACCCGAAGTATCGGCCCCTGACTGTCGTGAGGGACCTCCCGAAAGACGACATGGCGCCGTTGATCTCGCGCATCCACCGCTACCCGGCGCTTGAGCTCGAGGTCTTGCCGATAAGAAACTACGTCTACGGCCCTCTGGCCCCGCACCTCTTTGGATACATGGGGGAGATAGGCGACGACGAGCTGGAATTGGAGAAGTACCGGGGATACAAGACGGGGGACATCATCGGAAAGAGCGGGATCGAGGAGCAGTGGGACAGGGAGATACGGGGCGTGGACGGCGGTATCCAGATGGAGGTCGATTCCACCGGAAGGGAGCTTAAGTTTCTGGGGAAGGTCGATCCCGTTCCGGGAAACAACTTCGTCCTTACTATAGACCTTGAGCTTCAGGAGTTCGCAAGGCGCCTTATGGAGGAGAACGACTACGCCGGCGCCGTCATTGCGATGGATCCCCGGAGCTTCGAGATATTGGCGATGGTCTCGGCCCCCGGCTTCGACCCCGCCACGTTCGCCAAGGGTATCAGCGCCGATGAGTGGAAGGCGCTGGTCAATCACCCCAGGCACCCCCTCGAGAACAAGGGGATCTCGGGACAATACCCGCCGGGATCGACTTATAAGCTGATCACCGCCACGGCGGGCCTCGAGGAGGGATTTATCGATATCGACAAGAAGCTCTACTGCCCCGGCTACTATCGATTCGGAGGAAGGGCCTTTGCCTGCTGGAAGGCCGGGGGGCACGGCGGGATAAAGATCCACAGGGCCATTGTGGAGTCGTGCGACGTCTTCTTCTATCAGGTGGGAAACGGCGTCGGGATCGAGGGGCTCTCACGCTACGGCGACAGCTACGGCTTCGGCAAGCTTACGGGAATCAAGCTCTCCAACGAAAAGGTTGGGATAAATCCGTCCCCCAAGTGGAAGAAGGACTACTTCGGCCAGCCCTGGTATCCTGGGGAGACTATTTCGTGCTCCATCGGCCAGGGCTATACCCTCGTTACGCCCCTCCAGCTTCTGGTCGCCTTTTCCGCCGCTGCAAACGGCGGCACAGTCTACGAGCCGATGATAGTAAGGAAGATATTGAGCCCCGAGGGGGAGACGATAGAGGAATTCAAAAAGGTCAAGAGGGGGGAGGTTTTGGTGTCTCCGGAGAACCTGGAGATATTAAAATCGGGGTTTTACGGCGGCGTCAACGAGCCCCACGGAACGGGATGGAGGGCGAGGGTAAAGGATAAAAACGTCTGCGGAAAGACCGGTACGGCCCAGGTGATAACTGGGCGGATGAGCAGCAAATACCTCCCCTACGAGCTTCGGGACCATGCCTGGTTTGTGGCCTTTGCACCCCTCGAAAAGCCGGAGATCGCCGTCGTCGTCCTCGTTGAGCACGGCGGGTTCGGGGGCACGGCGGCGTCCCCCATAGTGGGGGAGGTCATAAAGAAGTACTTCGAGCTCAAGGAGAGAAAGAGAAGGTGATCAAAGATATTTTAAAAAAGATGGACACCGTTCTCTTGACCGCCGTTGTCATAATCCTCTTGGTGGGGATATTGAACCTCTACTCCGCCTCAAGGATGGAGGAGATCTCGGCCGTCTCCCTCTACATCAAACAGATATACTGGGCAGCGCTCGGGCTCTCTCTCATGTTTGTCACCATGTTTATCGACACCCGCTTTTTCGAGAGGTGGGCCTACGGGATATATTTGGTCTCCGTTTTCTTCCTCGTCGCAGTCCTCTTTTTCGGGGATCGAACCGGAGGCGCCGCCCGCTGGTTTGCCCTTGGGCCGATATCGTTTCAGCCCTCGGAGTTTGTGAAGGTGTCGATGATTCTGGCCCTTGGACGCTACTTACAGAAAAACATGCCCGTTGACGGCATCACAATAAGGCACCTCCTTATCCCGGCGATCCTCGCGGTCGTTCCGACCGTCCTGATAATAAAGGAGCCCGACCTTGGCTCTGCGGGACTCATAGTTCTGGTCTTTGGCACCCTTCTCATCGCTGTGAAGATGCGCCCAAAAACCGCCGCGGCGGTAATCTTGACCGGGGTGGTGTCCATGTTTCCGGCGTTTATCTTTGGCTGGCGGTTCCTGAAACCGTACCAGCGCCAGCGGATACTCACTTTTTTCAGGCCGGACACCGATCCCCTCGGCTCAGGCTACCATATCATCCAGTCGAAGATCGCCGTGGGGAGCGGTAAGATCATCGGCAAGGGGTACATGCACGGCACCCAGAGCCAGCTTCAGTTCCTGCCGGAGCAGCACACCGACTTCATCTTCAGCGTCCTGGCCGAGGAGTGGGGTTTTATCGGATCGATTGTACTTCTCGTCCTCTTTTGCATTATTGTTCTGAGGGGATTCCACATTGCCCGCTCGGCGAGGGATGTCTTCGGAGCGGTGGTGGCGGTGGGAATCTCGATCATCATAATGTGGCAGTCGTTTATCAACATAGGAATGGCGACAGGGATATTTCCCGTCGTCGGCATCCCTCTGCCGTTTCTCTCCTACGGTGGGACGTCGCTAGTGACGATGCTTATCGGGGTGGGTCTCCTCCTCAATATCTATAGGAGAAGGAATATTTTTTAGCGGGGCGTTTCCGGTGAAGGCCCATAAAAATAGCCGTAACAATAGCCGTGGCAATAAATATCGGCTCCTTGACCACACCGCCGATCTGAGGATCGAGGTTGTCGGAGAGGGGAGGGAGGGGCTGTTTGTCTCGGCGGGGGAGGCGTTGGCCGACCTCCTCGTGGGGATCGACCGGCTGGGAGGGGAAAAGGAGATTCGCCGTGAGGTCGCCGCGGCGGGAGACTCCCTCGAAGAGCTCCTGATCGACTGGTTGAGAGAGCTTCTGTACACCTTTACCGTAAAGGGAGTTGTGCTTTTTCGTTTTGAGATTGTCGAGTTGACTGAAAAGGTCGTTAAGGCCGTATGTACAGGGGAGAAATTCGATATCGAGAGACACGGGATCAAGACGGAGATAAAGGCGGTCACCTATCACGGGCTTAAGATAGAGATAGACGGAGCCGATAGTAGTGAGGGCGATAGGCACAGGGCCGCGATCGTCTTTGACGTATGAGGGGAAGACAATGGATATAAAGCTTAAAAAGATAGACCCGTACAGGTGGAAGATAGAAAGGTCCGGAAAGATGCGGACCGATGGGATCATCTACTCCGACGATGCGATGATCGAGGACGTGAAAAAAGATAACGGCCCCGTTCAGGTCGCAAACGTTGCGACCCTTCCAGGGATTGTCGGCCCGTCCCTGGCCATGCCCGACATACACTGGGGCTACGGGTTTCCGATCGGCGGGGTCGCGGCCTTCGATGTCGATACCGGCGTCATATCTCCGGGAGGGGTCGGGTACGATATAAACTGCGGAGTCAGGCTCTTGAGGTCGGAGCTTCAGGTCTCGGAGGTATTACCGAAGATAAAGGAGCTGACCATGGAGCTTTTTCACACAATCCCCTCCGGGGTAGGCTCCGCGGGGAAGCTGAGGTTGAGGGGAAAGGACGAGCTCGACGTGTTGAGGGAGGGGGCGAGGTGGGCCGTGAAGAACGGGATGGGGACTGAGGCAGACCTCGTTCACACCGAGGACGGCGGAAGGATGGAGGGGGCCGACCCCAAACTCCTATCGGAGCGCGTGTTCGAGAGGGGGAGGGACCAGATGGGGACATTGGGGAGCGGCAACCACTTCATAGAGGTCGGCTTCGTGGACGAGATCTACGATGAGGCGGCAGCTAACTCCTTCGGGCTTTTCACCGACGGCGTTGTCGTTCAGATACACTCCGGATCGAGGGGGCTCGGGTATCAGATATGCGACGAGTTCCTGAAAAGGCTGGGACGCGTTACCCTGGACGAGGGGATAGAAATTCCTGACAGGCAGCTGGCATGCGCACAGATCAAGTCGGCTGCGGGAAGGGATTACCTCTCCGCCATGGCCTGCGCGGCAAACTATGCCTGGGCAAATAGGCAGGCCATGTCCTCTTTCATAAGGGATGTCTTCGAGAGATTTTTCAGGGCAAGCCCCAAGGATTTGAGGATGAGCCTCGTCTACGACGTCTGCCACAACATAGCGAGGATAGAGAGACACGAAATAGATGGTAAGGAGAGGGAGCTTTGCGTCCACAGGAAGGGAGCCACGAGGGCCCTTCCCCCGGGTCACAGGCTCGTCCCCGAGGTCTACAGAGGGGTGGGCCAGCCGATCCTGATACCGGGGGATATGGGGACCGCCTCGTACGTTCTGGTCGGAACCGAGGGGGCGCTGAAGGAGACCTTCGGGAGCACCTGCCACGGCGCCGGAAGAGTGATGTCCCGCAATCAGGCGAAGAGGGAGGCGAGGGGGAGGTCGATAGCCCGGGAGCTGATGGATGGCGGCGTCTTCGTCACGGCAAGGGGGAAGACCTCTCTGGCCGAAGAGATGCCCGAGGCCTACAAGGACGTCGACAGTGTGGTGGAGGTGGCCCACAACGCCGGGATATCGAAGAAGGTGGCAAGGCTCAAGCCCATCGGCGTGATGAAGGGGTAGGTGGGCACTCTGTTTTCTGCTTGGTAGTGTTGTCTTGTGGGGCGGGGATAATGCAGATATAGATGTCATTCCCGTGAGAAGCGGGAATCCAGCCTGTCCCCACGTATGTGGGGGATTAGTATTTTTTCTGGATTCCCAATCAAGTTGGGAATGACAGAATAAATTCCCATTAGAGTTGGGAATAACAGAATAAATACATGTCATTCCCCTCGGAAGAGAGGGATTAATAAATATACTGTCATTCCTGCGTAAGCGGGAATCCAGGCTTGTCCCCGCGTATGTGGGGATTGATATTTTTCAAAAAGGAAGCTATTTTATAATTCTTTTTTTGTCTATTATCAAAGGAGTAATACCATGAAAGCCACAGGAACTCTTCAGGTGGGAAACATAATCAAGGTTGCGGCGGCGCGCTACGCCGGGAAGGAGGCGATCTTCTGCTCCATGACAGGAAGAAGGTTTACCTTTCACGAGATGAACGAGAGGACCAACGCCCTGGCAAACGGCCTCCTGTCTCTGGGACTGAAGAAGGGGGACGTCTGCGCATTCTTACTGTACAACAGGGCAGAGATTGTGGAGACCTACTTCGCCCTGGCGAAGATCGGGGTCATGGGGATTCCCCTGAACTACCGCCTCGCCCCGAACGAGATGGTTGAGCTTATGACCTTTTGCGACGCGGAAAACCTCATATTCGACCCCGGTTTTACCGAGGTAGTTGACGGGATGAGGGGGGACCTCAAGGACATCAAGCGCTACATCGGTGTGGGTGACGAAGTCCCGGGCTTTGCCGAGTCATACGACGGGCTGGTAAAAGAGTCGTCCGTGGAGGAGCCGGATGTCGAGGTCTTCGAGGAGGACATCCAGTACATGAACCTGACCTCCGGGACTACGGGGCTTCCGAAGGCGTACCTCCTGACGCAGTACAACAATGTGGCGGCGGGGCCTTTTATGGCGATGGCCCATGATCTTTGCGAAAACGACGTGATCCTCACCGTCTTTCCGATCTTCGGGCGGGTGGGATTCGCCTGGTGCGCGATGGCGTTTATGGTCGGCGCCAGAAACGTCATACACCAGTTCGGACAGGGAAATTTGCTGAAGCTCATCGGGGATGAGAAGGTGACGATCTCGAACTGGGTTCCCACCATAGCGAATATCGTCATGAGTTTTCCCGACTTTGATAATTACGATTACTCGTCTTTGAGGGGTCTTGTCTTTGCCGCCGCCCCGTTTCCAAGGAGCCTTCAGGAGAAGGTCAAGGAGAAGATATGCCCCAACATCTACGAGTATTACGGACTCCAGGAGAGCGGCATCCTGACGCAGATCAAGCCTAATGATAAGGAGAGGAAGCCCGATTCGGTGGGCCTTCCCCATCTCGGGTCGGACGTGAGGGTCGTGGACACAAAGGGGAAGGACGTCCCGGTGGGGGAGGTGGGGGAGATCATAGGGAGGGGCGCCGCGGTGACCACCGGCTACTTCAAAAACGAGGAGAAGTCCAAGGAGATGTTCAAGGACGGGTGGTTTTACACAGGGGACTTAGGAAGGTTCGATGAAGAGGGATTTCTATATCTCTCCGGCAGAAAGAAGGACATGATCATCTCCGGGGGGCAGAACGTGTTCGCCGTTGAGGTGGAAGACATACTCATGAGCCACGACGCGATAATGGACTGCGCCGTCATAGGCCTCCCCGACGAAAAGTGGGGGGAGCTCGTCACGGCGGTGGTTTTGAAGAATCCCGATATCGAGGTAACAGAGGACGAGATTATCGAGTATGTCAGGGGCAAGACGGCCCACTTCAAGGCGCCCAAGAGGGTGATCTTTGCCGACTCCATCCCGAGGACGCCCACAGGAAAGGTCACAAAATTCGTCCTGGTGGAGAAGTACTCGAAGTAATAGATGTCACTCCCTTGGGAAGCGGGAATTTGGAAACATACTGTCATTCCCGTGAAAACGGGAATCCAGCCTGTCCCCGCGTATATAGGGGCTTAATATTTTTTCTGGATTCCCAATCGAGTTGGGAATGACAAAATAAATAGATGTCATTCCCTTGGAAAACGGGAATCCATAATGATATTTTTCTGGATTCACAGTCAAGCTGGGAATGACAAAATAGATTCCCAATCAAGTTGGGAATAACAGAATAAGTTCCCAATCAAGCTGGGAATGACTAAATAAATTCCCAAGCGGGTCGGAAATGACAATCTTGATTCCGAATCGAGTTTGGGGACGGTTGTGGAAAGATCGTGGATAAGTCGATTAGCATGGCACAAAAGTCCTTGAAATTGATACGCTTTCGGAAACAGCCTATTTTTTAAGCAGTAAAAAATATTAATAATATCAAGGACTTAAAGAGATTTTGCCCGTCGTTTCCCGAATAAATGGTAAGTCTTTACTGTGGTTGTGAGAGGGAGGCGAATTCCCTAAATGAGATTCTTTGAAGGCCGAACGAATTGCCCGGCTGTTTTAATATTAGCTCGAAACCTTGGACGAAAACGCATCATTGAAGGCCCGAGCGCCTATCGATTCGAGAGGATCTCCGCCACTTTTACCCGGCAGCCGATATTCTCGAATATCTGCTTGTTCTTGAGGTAAAGCTCCCTTTTTGTGAACTTGAAGACCATCCCTCTGTCAAGCTCCAGGCTGATCGCCGATGCGGACTTGCCGGTCTTCGCCGAGAGGGTCTTGACGAGGGACTCCCTCTGCTTTCTGTCCATGGGTGCAAAAACGGTCAGCGAATAGATTATCTGGTAATGGTGGTTGCAAAAGGGGCACACCTTGGAGCTCGCCTCGATCTCCTTTGCGCAAGTAGGACAGATCTTTGTGGGAATCCTTTTATCCCTTGCCAGCCTGTCCACCTTGCTGGAAGCACTCTTTTTGATTCCCTCCTTTCTGGCCACCTGTATGGTCTTAATGCCGTATATGAAGGATAGAAAACCGCCTATGGCCAGGATGTAAAAGTAGATCTGCCCCCAGAAGTAGAGTGATGCGGCAAAGGCGATAACCCCGAGAAATGCAAAAAAATACCCCATTCCAACTTCCCACAAATACCTTTATTATATATTAGTGTAACGACCTTTTTTTAGACCTCGATCGATACTGAGTTGTTGACAAAGGCCGGTCTCTCCCGTTTAATCCCCCGGCGCTTTTCAGTATCATAATGACAAATTGAACGGATGTCAAATACAATGAACAAAAAAGATACACTCGCATTTCACGGAGGTTTAAACGCCGTAGGGTTTTGTGTGAAAAGACAGGTCCAATCTCTTTTCTGCGGCCGATTATTGAGGAAAATATAAAATTGACAATCATGTTACATTTATGTAATCTAATACGCATAAATAAGAACAAGCGGCAAACATTTTTATATTCCACCTCATTTTTTAGGTGAAATTATGAAGGTTTTTGTAATCAAGGATGAAAGGGGCGCATCGAGGAGATTTGAGTCTGAGAAATCTACGATTACGGTGGGCAGGGGAAGCCACAACGACATCGTGATTGGCGGGGACAACGCCTCCAGGGATCACGGCTTTTTCAGGTCGGGAAGCAGGGGCCTCACGTTCAGCGACAGGAGCAAGAACGGGAGCTACGTGAACGGCGCGCTTTTCATAAACAAAGATGTGAGCCTGAAGGTTGGGGACACGGTCGAGATATCGGGGACGAAGATCAAGTATTACAGCGACGTTCCCATATCGACGGGCCGGGCGCCCGCTCCTTACCCGGGGGCGTCCGCTCCCCATCCACAGCCGGCCGGTCCGGCCGTTATACAGCCGGTTAACGTCAATGTTTCGGCACCGCCGCCCTACAAGAGCTATCTCGGTATGAGCTTTTTAGTTCTTGGACTCTACATACTTGTAATTACCTGGCCGGTTGGATTGATTCTCAACCTCGTATTCTACTTCGAGGCAAAAAAATTTGAGAGGGCATACGGGAATCCGCCGGACGGAAAGGGGTGTCTACTGGCGTTGTTGATCTGGCAGATAGTGATGGCCGTGCTTTCTGCTATAGTTTTTGTCATTGGTCTTTTGATTGCGATTCTATAATCTATAATGAGCCTGTATTTGCAGGCGGCGGCCCACGAAAGACGATATGGAGATATGGGATATATAAGGTCGAATATCGCTCTGTTTTCACGCTCTTTATTCAAAAGACAATATTTGACAAAGTTACAAAATTTGTGTTAAAAACAGTAAATGCTGATATTGTAAGAGGTTCTAAAGGGATTGAATGTACGGGTTTGAAAGAAAGAAGAAGTATTAGTAAAATTTGGGGGAATAAAAAATGATAAAAAAAGAGAGGCTATTAACTTTTCTGATCTTCCTGTTCTCCTTGCCCTTCCTGATGGGACAGGGGAATCCGGGGGCGATACTCAACATTATACTTTTTATAGTGATCGCCTTGATCGGTCTGATTATGTTCGCCCTTTTTGTCTGGGCGGTTATATGGTCTTTCAAGGACTGCAAGGCGAGGGGAGGCGGGGCGCTCTGGGTCTTCTCGATATTCTTCTTCCCGATAGGATGGCTAATCTACCTTCTGGCACGCCCGAAGGAGATGGCTGGAGGATACGGGGTGAGGGCGCAGATGCCGGATGCCGGCTACCAGCCGGGCCCGGCGGCGATAACGGTCAGGGAGACTGTGACGGCCCCTCACAGCGTGCCCTCCGGCGGCGAGACGATGGATATGAGGGGAGGGGGCGGCGGCAGGGCGAACACGCCCGATAGGACTGTCCTCATATCCGAGAGAGACAGGGCGCCTGTTACCGGGTGGCTGGTCGTCACCTCCGGCGACAGGAAGGGGGAGCGCTTCGATATCCGAGGGGACGAGGCGGATGTGGGACGGGGAACGGACTGTGACGTCATTATCGACCACGAGACGGTGTCGGGACACCACGCCAAGATCAGAAACGAGGGGGGAAAATATATCCTCTACGACCTGGCGAGCAGAAACGGGACGTTCCTGAACGATAAAAAGATAAGCAAGGCCCAGCTGAGGGACGGTGACAACATCACCCTGGGCGAGATGAAATTCGTCTTCAAGAGCCTGTAGGGATTAGGCCGTTTTTTTTAGGGGGGGAGGGGGAGGGAAAGAGGAGGGAGGGCGAAGAAGGCAGGACGGAGAAGGGCCGAATTTCGTTGAAGGCGTTTCGATGCCGGTCTCCGCGATATGGGGGGTCGAGGCCGGAGGAGGGATAAGAAGGACGGGGGGTCGGGTAATCACGAATTCCTATCTTAAATTGCCGAGGGCTGGGGGCTTAAAGGCCCAGGTCGCTTTGAGCAGGGGAATTTGCGGGAGTGGGGAGTGTCTGTATCGCGGTTATTCGGCTGAGTGATGGTTTAAGTTCACCATGATTGCGTCCCATTTTGTGGTTAAACCGTTCAGATATACAAGGGCTTTCAAGGGATCGAAGTTATATATGTAAAGGGGAGGGGAAGGGGCTGAGGGGCGTCCGGTTATGGACGTTTGCTTTTACTTTATAACATATCTGTATAAAATCTTATTTACGGGGGGAGATATGAAAAACCGAGTAAAAACCGCGTTTTTTCTTTTATCTCTTTTTTGTTTTTTGACTTCAGCCGTGACCGTCAAGGCCGAGTACAGCGTGAAGATAAACCAGATCGACACATCGAAGTTCCCGGAGATAAAAGCCTACATCTCAGTTGTGGACGATAGTAATAAGCCGGTCAAGGGGCTTTTCGAAAGCAACTTCACGATTACCGAAGACGGGATTCCCGGGCCCACGAATTTCACAGTTGAATCGATGCTGCGTTCCGGAGAGCCCATCGCCGTTGTCCTTGCCATCGACACGAGCGGCAGCATGAAAGGTCAGGCGATGGAACACGCCCGGGAGGCGGCCCTGAAATTCGTGGAGGGGTTGGGGGATAACGACCTGGCCGCCGTGGTCGATTTTAATGACAAGGAGCATATAATCTCCGAGTTTACGTCGGACAAGGAGTCTCTCAAAAGGGCCATCGAGGGGCTCGACGTCGCCGGAACGAAGACCGCCCTCTACGATGCCATCTACAAGGCCCTGGAGATAGGATCGAGGCCGGGACTTCCCTTCAGGAAGGTGATTATTATCCTCTCCGACGGCAAGGACGAGGGGAGCGTCCTGACGATCGACGACGGCATAACAAGGGCCAAGGACTCCTCCATACCGGTCTATACGATCGGGTTGGGGCCGAATGTGGACAGGAAGCCTTTAATGAGGGTATCGCGTCTGACGGGGGGAGAGGCCCTCTTCGCGCCGACATCTTCCGATCTGGTCACACTTTACGATGCGATCTCGGAGCAGTTAAAGAACCAGTATATCCTCACCTACGTCACGACCGCCCTTACGGGCGACGGCCTCCAGCATACCCTGGGGCTTTCCGTTTCCATCGGCGACTCCATATTCAAGGACGACAGGACGTTTATATCGCCCAAGGTTTCACCTCCTACCACCGCCTGGAACTGGACTTGGTTTTGGATAGCCGTAGCCGGTCTGGTTGTCTTGATTATCATCCTGATTATCGTGATAGTCAGCCAGAAGAGAAAGTCGAAGGGGGAAGGTGCGGAGGCAGGGGAGTACCCGCCCGATTCGGATGTGATGGACGATTCGATGACCGTTACGGGTCTTGCCGCGGGCGGGGTCGAGGAAGGGAGACGGACGATGAGGGGGACGGGAGCCGCCTATCCCGCGGACAAAACCGTGATTATGAAGGCGGAGGAATTTCTCACCGCCTGGATCGAAATAACGAAGGGCCCGGACAAGGGAAAGAGCTTCAACCTCAAGGAAGAGAGGACCAAGATAGGCAGGACCGGCGCAAACGACATATCTCTCTCCGACGACACCATCTCCCGGGAGCACGCGGTGATCGACAACGAGGACGGAAGGTACAGGCTGACGGACCTTGCCTCCACGAACGGCACCTTCGTAGACGGGAAGAAGGTCTCCACGAGGGTTATAAAGGACAGTGACAAGATAGGCTTTGGAGATACGGAAGCAATCATCAGGATCGTCAAATCAAAGGGGTAAGGAGCAAAAATGGGTTCAAAGGGCGACGTCACCTTCGCAAGCCTGACGGATGTCGGGCTTGTGAGGGATCACAATGAGGATTACTACGGCTCCTTCGAGCCGGACAACGAGATGCTCTTGGCCGCGAAGGGGAGGCTCTATGTGGTCTGCGACGGGATGGGGGGACACGCGGCGGGAGAGGTGGCAAGCCAGATAGCCGTGAAGACCATCGGCAGGATATATTTTTCCGAGAGAGCCCCTTTGAATCCCGCCCAGGCCCTAAAGCTGTCTGTCGAGGCGGCGAACGGGGAGATATATGACGAGGCGAGGAGAAATCCTGACAAGGAGGGGATGGGAACCACAGTGAGCGCCCTCTCCATTGTCGGCAGGAGCGCCATCGTCGCCAACGTGGGGGATTCGCGCACCTATCTCGTTAGAAACGGCACAATCGCCCAGATTTCGCAGGATCACTCCTGGGTAATGGAGCAGGTGAGGGCGGGGGGACTCACCCCCGAGCAGGCGGAGAACCATCCCTACAGCAACGTCATAACGAGGAGTCTGGGCTCGAAGCCGAAGGTGGATGTAGATATTTTCGGGCCGATAGACATAATGCCCGGCGATATCTTTCTCCTTATGAGTGACGGGCTTTCCGGGCTGGTAAAGGACAGGGAGCTCTTGACGTACGTCTCCTCCCACTCACCGCAGGAGGCGGCAAGGCAGATGGTTGAGCTCGCAAAGGAGCGGGGCGGTCACGACAATATCACCGTTCAGGTCGTCATGGTAAATAGCGTGGCCGGAAAGAGGCTGAGAAAGGCCGGTGTAAGGGTGAGGATCGGAAAGAGATCGATGGCCGTTGCTGCTGGTGCTGCAACGCTTTTTGCCGCTGCGCTTGTTACGGCCGCGATCTTGATATTGCCCAAAATCACACCGCCGGAAGAGCCAGTGGAGACGGGCCCGCCTCCCGTTATCAAGATCGATGTCATCAATCCAAAAGGGATGGTCTTCGGAGACGGCAAGCTCCATGTGCTTGATATGGCCTCCATTGTAACCTACGACCCGGCAAATGCGGAGGGCAAGAACGAGGCGGAGCTGTATATAAACGAGATTCCCATCGCGGAGAAGATCGGAAAGCCCCTAGCCCTTACCTACACCGAAAATCCCCCCGGAAATAAGGTTCTGGGGGTAATGGGCATTACCGAGGGGGAGAAAAAGAAGGATACGGTTTCCTTTTCCACCTACAATCCCTCCAACGGCAAGTGGTCCGAGGGGGTCTCCATCGAGCTTCCCAAGGTAGAAGCGGAATCCCCGGCCGCCATGACCGTCCTCGACGGCAACATCTACTTCATTTTCTCCAGTGGGCTTTACTGGGCATCGATAAAGGGGAAAAACGGGATCGAGAGGAAGTGGAAGCTCGAAAATCCGACCGGGGCGTTCGCCTTCCCGTTCTACGAGAAAGACTCTAAATTCATAAGTCCCCCCGGATTTATCTACGTGGACGGGGGGAGGTTTTACCTCCTTCACGCCGGGGCGGGAATGCCCAGGGAGATATGCAGTCCGGACGTGGAGCCGTTTCCAGAGGAAATCGTCGATATTTATAAGATCGGAGAGGGGGGCGCCCTCTTTGCTGCGTCAAGTAAGGAGTTGTTCAAAATCGACTTGGTCAACAAGACATCCTTAAAGATCCCTGCTCCGGTGGAAGAGGGGGAGATCGTGAGGATTGCGTCGGGAGGCGACATCGTCTATCTCCTTGTCAGGGGCGGCGACGGTGAATACAAGATAGTCCCCGTGGAGAAGGTCCTGGTGGAGAGGGAGTCTGAGCCCCTCTGCAAGACAAGTGAGGGGAAGTAGGCGGCATCGCCGGGCCGTTTTGTAGGGGTATGGGTCGATTTGATGGGGGGGCCGTGCCGATCTCGCGGACGGGCTTGATTTTGACCGTTTGGGCGACGGCGGTTTCGGATATTGGTGGATGGTGTGACGGGATGGAGGAAGTGGGGGTCGTAAACCCATAATTTAGGGGTGGTCGAGGGAATGGGGATTGCGGGGCGATATTGGGGGGGAGGGTAGGTTGTCCGGGCGTTTCTCACAGTGATTTCTTAACTGTGGTAATCGCCGTTGTTATCCCTCGCCGAAGCCCGTTGAGACGGGCCGTTTCATATATTTTAAAAGACCGGGATAATAGGTTTTATAGACTTATGTCCAGCAAGACCAGGGTGGTAGACGGCGGGGGGAGCGAAGGCTCCGTCCCGAAACCCTCGGGGGCAAAAAAGCCGGCCTCAGGCTCGGGCTTTTTCTTAAAGCTCCTGTCAGGCTCGGCCCAGGGCGACCTCTTTCCCATAGACAGCCCAGAGATCTCAATCGGGCGAGGCCCGCAAAACAATATTTTATTAAACGATCTCGAGGTCAGCAGAAACCACGCGATGATCGTGAGTGAGAAGGAGGGATTCTTCATCCACGATCTCGGCTCTTCCAACGGGACGTTCGTTTCCGGCAAGAAGGTAAAGACGGCCCTCTTGAGTCCCGGAGACGAGATAAGGATGGGGGGGGTGATCCTCCGGTTTGTCGACGACCCCGACCGTGACTACTCGAATATTAATAGGCGCCCGGCACCGGCCCCGGGGAGGGTTTCCACCGCCCCGGAGAGGGTGACGTTTGACTCCTATGAGATAATCGAGGAGATAGGGGTGGGGGGATACTCCACGGTGTATCGGGCGAAGCTTGTTCCCGGGGGCGGCTTTGCGGCGGTGAAAATCCCCCATCGGGATATAATAGCGGAGCCGGAAAACCTCGAGCGGATAAAGAGGGAGGGAGAACTCGGGATAAAGCTCAATCACAAGAACATCATGCGGATTTACGGGATGGTTATGGACGGGAAGGTCCCGCACCTGGTCATGGAGCTGTTGGAGGGCTCTTCGCTAAACGAGCTGATATACAAAAAGAGGGGGCCCCTCGACCTGAAGTTCACCCTCGACGTTGCGTCCCAGACCCTTTCCGCCCTCGACTATGCCCACGGCCTGAACATAGTGCATAGGGATCTGAAACCCGCAAACCTGATGTTGATGAGAAACGGGATCGTCAAGGTGATGGACTTCGGGATAGCGAGGATAACCACAAAGAGGACCATCACCTCCCTTGGGACGATAATTGGAACGCCTTATTACATGTCGCCCCAGCAGGCGAGGGGGGACAGGGTCGATCACCGCTCCGATCTCTACTCCATGGGCGTAATACTCTTCGAGATGGCCACCGGAAGGCCCCCCTTCGAGGGGGACCACCTGGCCGTCTTGAACAAGCACATCCAGGAAAATCCCCCGGCCCCGAGCTCGATAAACAGGAATATCCCGGAGTATCTCGAGGCGGTGATATTAAAGGCGATGCGGAAAAATCCCGGGGATCGTTTCTCGAGCGCCTCGGAGATGGCAAGGGAGCTTATGCTGGCGACCATTAGGCGGGAGGCCCCACCCCCCCGTAAGCAGCCGGCGGGAGGGGGGGCCAAAGATATTTCGGGGGGCGGCTACCTGACAGTCATCAGCGTGGAGGCGAAGGGGGTGGTCATACGCCTCGGGGTCGATCCCGTTCGCATCGGCAGAAGCCCGGAAAACGACATAGCGCTGAACTACGACGCCAAGGCCTCGAGGAGGCACGCTATGATCAAGGTGGATAACGGGAGATATGTTATAGAAGACCTCGGCTCCAAGAACGGAACGACGGTCAATGGAAAACCGGTCACCCGCATACCCCTCTCCCAGGGGGATAAAATCCAGATAGGAAGGACGACCTTCGTCTTCGGTCAATGACGACTTCCGGCGTCCGGATGTGGGGGGTTGTGCCGTGGTTATTGTTTTTCGTCAGATTGGTGTGATATAAGTCGATAGAGGTTTTGGTTTAACATGTTTAAAAAGTGGAGGACTGAAATGGTTGATGAGAAGGTCGATGATAAGATCGATGAGAAAGGAATAACGAGGAGGGATTTCGTTATATGCGGCGCGGTGTCGGCCGGGGCTACGGTCTGCCTCTGCGGGATCTCCGGCTGTTCCACCTTTACGGGCGTGGGCAAAACGCCGCCGATAGACAGCGAAGCCTATACCGTCGAGGAGGGGCCGGAGGTCGTTGTCAATCTCGACAAAACCCCCGACCTCAGCATTGTGGGCGGGTCGGTGAAGATAATCGATTCGAGGCTTCTTGACGCTCTGATTATCGCAAGGGTGGGGGAGAATGAATACGTTGCGGCTTCGATTCACTGCACCCACCGCGGCGTGGAGCTGGAATATCACCACGACAAGAAGCAGTTCATCTGCTCCAGCGCCGGGTCCAGCGCCTTCGATCTCAAGGGGAACAGGATCATGGGCCCAGCGGAAAAAAACCTCAGGATATACAATGTCAGACTCGACGGGAACCTATTGAAGATTGATTTGAGGGGTTAGACCGCCGACTCTTCTTGGGGTCGATGGCCTTCTCGAAGATCGTATCCCGTCACACGCGGGTCGTTTGAGTTCTCTGACTTTTAAATATAAATCGGTGGACTGTTATATAAAAAGGGGAATCGAGGTGAACAGGATAAGTCTAAGAGGCTTCACCGTTTTTCTCCTCGTCTGCATCCTTTTGATTCCGGCTTCCGGGGCCGAAGGGGCTAAAATGGATAAGGATAAATATTACGGCCAGCGAAAGAACATGGTCGTAAACCAGATAAAGGCCCGGGGAGTTACGGATGAGAGGGTCCTCTCGGCCATGATGGCCGTTCCGAGGCACAAGTTCATCCCAAAGGAGCTGGTCGATAAAGCCTATGGGGATTATCCCCTTCCCATCGAGCAGGGACAGACAATCTCCCAGCCCTATATCGTTGCAGTGATGACGGAGCTTCTGAAGCTCAAAACCAACTCAAAGGTCCTGGAGATAGGGACTGGTTCAGGTTATCAGGCGGCGATCCTCTCGCTTATAGCGGCGGAGGTCTACACAATCGAGATAAAACGGCTCCTGGCGGACAAGGCGGAGAAGAGGCTCCTTAGACTCGGATACCACAACGTTAAGGTCAGGGCCAGCGACGGCTACTACGGCTGGGAGTACGCGGCCCCCTTTGACGCGATTGTCGTTACATGCGCCGCAAACCACATTCCTCCTCCCCTCCTGAGGCAGCTCAAGGACGGCGGAAGGCTCGTCATCCCCCTGGGGAGCACGGAGTATTTTCAGACCCTGACACTCGTGACCAGAGACGGTGATGATTACAAAGTTCGGCACCTGATGTCCGTTCGCTTCGTCCCGATGACAGGCGAGGCCCAGAGGCGGTAGGGGAGGATTCCGCTTATATCAGGGGGGTGCCCGGTCACCTTTTTCGGACGAGGGCGGGAAGAATCGTGAGGTATAGGAGGGCCGCCGCCGCCATCACGCCGGAAAAGCCGGCCGAAAGGGCGCAGATAACCGAAAGCGGGGCCCCCACGACCGAGGCGGTTCCGTTTACGCACCACGCCCAGGGAATCAGCTCACCCCTCCCGTCCACCTCAGCCTTTCTTATCAGCGTTGGGAACGGGAAGCCCATGGCAAAGCCCAACGGCGCCGTTATGAGGGCCGAAGCCATGTACTTGACGACTGTAGGAAGCGCTATCAGGCCGTCGAGGATGCCGACGAGAAAAAGCCTGTAGATAAGTATCAAGGCCGAGAGGGCGACCACGGCCGAGATGAGGAGGTACCTGATCCCGATTCCCTTTATCCTCCCCGACGTGTAGCTTCCCAGCCCCGCGGAGACGAGGATCGAGGAGACGGCGGCGCTGACGGCGAAAGTCGGCTCGCCGAGAAAGAAAATGAACCTCTTGATCAGCCCGATCTCCAGGAAGATAAAGGCGAGGCCTATGGCGAAAAACGGGTAGAGGGAGGAGAGGTCGCCCCTTCTGATCCTCCTCCTCTTGAACAGGACGGGAAAGACGATCAGGAGAAGGCTCAATATCATCCCCTGCAGGAACACGACCCACACCAGGTAGCCCCCCTTCAGGAGTATCGGCCATTTCTTGTCCACGGCGAGATACGTCTCTTTAACCCTGTCCCCCTTGAAGAATTTGTAGTAAAACGGCTTGTTGTCGGTGGCGGGCCTGACGTCGAAGAGGTAGTCCGAAAAGAACCCGGTTTCGGCTCGGGCTTCGTCAAAATAGGCGTTCCTTTTCGAGGGAGTTGCCTTTTCCGTTTCCTCCAAGATCTTTTTGATGCAGCGTTCGTAGACCGGCTCCGAGAAGATGTTGTGCCTGTTGATGTCCGATTCGTTGATCCCCGGGAAATAGACCGTGTCAAAGGAGCGATTCTCGCAAAACCGCTTTGTGATCTCCACCTCCTCTTTGGACAACCCGCCTTTCTTGACGACGCAGGTTATGGTGCCCCAGCTTCGTATCGCCAGCGTTGAACGGGACGGGGAGAGACCGACCGATTTCATGGCAGCCGCGAGCGTGGCGAGGAGCTTCAGTTCCTCCCTGGGGGGCGGGATCATGTATTTGGTGACGGTTATGTAGCCGCCCGGCCTTAAGTGGGAGAGGTAGAGGCCAACCGCCTCGATCGTCAGATCGTAGTTCTCCCCTATCCCGCCCGTCCCGCTGCTCGAAGCTCCGAGGGTCGTGGGGCCGGCTATCACGATGAGGTCGTAGGTCTCATCGTCACCGGAGAGGAGCGCCCTCGGCGCGCCTACTTTTACCGTGATCCTCTCGTCTCTCAAGAGTCCCCCCGTAAACCCGTCAAGTTTTTCCCCTATAAGCTTAATAATGAGTCGGTTTCTCTCCACGGCTGTGACCCTGCTTTCTCCGAGCCGCAGCGCCCCGGCGATCTCCATCCCGCCACCGTGATACAGTAGGAGGATTTCCGGCTTTTTACTTTCTTTGCTTTCGATCAAATAGTAGGGCAGGGAGGAGGGGAGGTACTCGACGAACCTCCAGTCGTCTCCCGTCCCGTTCCCCCTCGTTACGGCGACGAGTCCCTCCCCGTCGACGGAAAGCCCCAGCTGCTCGGGGAGGTCTTCGGTGTACTTCAGGGAGATTCCGGGGGCGGTTCTCACGGCGCCGCTTTTTACGAGGTCTATCCTCGACACCGCGTTGTAGAAGGTCTCGGCGCTGGAGTTCGGGTATCTCAGGGCCTGGGACAGCTCCTTGTAGGGGGATATCCTGACGTCCATGAAGGGTGGGGCGAAAAGAAGGAGGATCAGCGTTGCCGCCGACCACAAGATAAACGTTATCCTTCCCCTCGACAGGAAGAGGGCGGCGACCCCGCCTAAGAGGGAGGCGGCTATGATCCCCGTCTTCCCGCCGCTTATGCTCAGGAAGAGGAGGGCCGAAACGCCGCCGAACCCCGCGCCGATCAGATCGGCGGACAATATCCGCCCTGAGAATCGGGGCGCCCTCGAGATGATGAACGCGACCGCAAGCCCAGAGAAGAAGAAGGGGACGGACAGCGCGAAATAGGCGGCGAAAAGAAAGAAGGGCTGTCTCGGATCCACGGCGATTCTATCGAGGTCGAAGGGGATGTTGTTCACGCAAACGTAGGAGGCCAAGGTGGTCGCGGAAAAGAGGAACGATGCCGTCGGCAGAACGTTCATTGATCCCTTGATCCTGTCCCCGAAGGCCATCAGGAAGCTCCCCCCGGCCCCGACTCCCAAAAGCGCGATGCTTACGACCAGAAAGGCGAAGTGGTAGCCCTGGGAGACCGAAAAGAGCCTCGTTAAGGAAACCTCGAGCACTATCGCCCCGAAGGTCAGGGAGCCGATTCCGGTAAGCGTCGACCTTCCTATTTTCTCATGGGGGTCCATTCCTCAATAATATTACATTAAATTTGTGTGGTCAAAAAAATTTTCTTATAATCACATTAATCGGCAATAATACAATTGAAAAAGCTGTTTTCATAAAAAAAGACTTGAATTTGTTTGCCGTTTTTGATATACAGAAGCAACATTAATTTGACTTCTTCTCTCCCTCAATCTCATATTGTATATTTTCCCCGCTCACTCTCAAGTCAAATCTGAAGATCCGGCAAAGCTCGAAAAGGGATTGTATGGATTTAAAGCGAAATTATTATGAGGATATAAAGCTCATAAAGAGTAATTTCATCGGTGTCTGGACTTTAATCCTGCTTGTTTTTCTCTTATTCTTCCCGCTTTTCGCAACCAGCTTCAACACACACATAGCAAGCACACTTTTTATCAACATAATAATAGCCATAGGCTTAAATATACTTGTGGGATATACGGGGCAGGTGTCGCTGGGTCATGCGGGCTTCCTTGCCATAGGAGCCTACACCTCGGTTCTGCTGGTGATGAAGGCCGGCTTCCCCATGCTCCTGGCGATTCCCACGGCGGGCCTGATGGCGGCTCTCTTCGGCTTTATACTCGGGCTTCCGGCCCTGAGGATGGAGGGACCCTATCTGGCGATTGCTACCCTCGGCTTTGGGATCGCCGTCGAGCAGGTGCTCGGCGTCTGGGACACCGTGCTCGGGTTATTCATCAGGTTTGTGAATTTATTCATAAATCTGCCGGCGAGGATCGTCTTTGGTTTCAGGGGGGGCGGAGGCGGGGGGGAGTTTGTCCCGCCCCTCGATTTCGGGCCGGCCCTGGAGTTTCTGAAGGGATTGACCGGCGGAAGGATGGGCCTGAAGACTCCCACTTTTGCGATATTCGACACGATGGACACCGATATTTTCATCGGGGCGATAAGGCTGACGCCGGATAAGCAGGTCTATTACCTGATACTCTTTATTACGGTCATTTTGGTACTTTTTGCCGTCAACCTGATGAAGTCGAGGATAGGGAGGGCCTTCATAGCGATAAGGGACAGCGAGATAGCGGCCGAGACCGTGGGGGTGAATCTCACCTACTACAGGACGCTCGCCTTTGCGATCTCCGCCTTTTATGCGGGGATGGCGGGGGCGCTGCAGGCGCATATGGTTCAGTTCGTGGCCCCCATGCAGTACAGCCTCATCTCATCCATCACTATGCTCGCAATCATCGTCGTGGGGGGACTCGGCTCCATCCTCGGATCGATAGCGGGGGCCGTCCTCTTTACGATACTTCCCCAGTTCCTCTCTGGGCACGGCGATCTGAACGTCATCGTTACGGGCGCAATCATGGTCGTCATAATAATGCTGGAGCCGCTCGGGATCAGGGGAATCTGGATAAGGCTTAAGGTATACTGGATGATGTGGCCTTTTTAATATTGAGTCGACGGGTTGGAATCGATTATGGATGGAGATATTACATATTTGACTCTGCAGGGTCTGGCGGTGGGAAGCCTCTACGGGATGATCGCCCTGGGGGTCGTCCTGATCTACAAGACGTCGGAGGTCTTGAACTTCGCCCACGGAAACATGGGGATGTTTATCACCTTCTGCTGCTATACCCTGATGGAAAAGCATATGCCCCGGATTATCGTGGCCGTAAATTCCTTTTCAGGGGGAGGGGGGGGAATAGAGGGGGGGCTTCCCCTGACGCTTGCGTTTATTCTGATCCTCGTAATAATATTTATCTCGGCGTTTATTCTGGGGGCCGCGATAGAGTTCTTCACGCTGAGGCCGATCACAAAGTGGAAGGTCATTTTATTCATAGCGGCCACCCTCGCGGGATGCATCTTCTTCCTGATACGCTCAAATATGCCGGCCTTCTATTCCTGCCTGATCTTTTTTATCTTTTTTGTAATCGAGTTTTTCACGATGGGGCCGGCCAAGGAGCCGACTCAGCTGGGCCTGATAGTCGTTACGATAGGGCTCTGGCTCGCTCTCGACGGGGTGGCCAGCAGCAGGTTCGGCACCCAGGATCACGCTCTGCCCAACCCGATGGGGCCGGAGAACTTCAAGATGATCGCTTTTTGGAACATCGAGGTAAGCCAGCTCGACCTGATCATCCTCGTCATAACGGCGCTCCTCATCGTACTGCTTTTTTTCTTCTTCAGATTTTCAAAGGTAGGGACCGCCATGCGGGCGACCTCTCAGGTGGAATCGGCGGCAAGGCTCATGGGGATCAAGACCAAGAGGATATTCGCCCTTACCTGGGGTATGAGCTCCGTCCTCGGCGCAATAGCGGGGATTCTCACCGCCGCGAAGTTCTATCTGAATACGAACACGATGCTGTTTCCGTTTCTGAAGGCCTTTGCCGCCGCGACAATGGGGGGGTTGACGAGCCTTCCGGGGGCCATCATCGGGGGGTGGATACTGGGGATTACGGAAAACCTCTTCGGATTTTACGTGTCGATGGATCTAAAAACGCCCTTCGCCTTTCTGGTGATCGTTATCGTTCTGTGCATCAGGCCGTCGGGGCTTCTGGCGAGGCATTACGTAAAGAAGGTGTAAAATATAAAATTTGGTTACCTTATGATGGAAAAGGGGGTGATATATGAAGATTGGTATTTTTGATGTGTTAGCACCATTATTATTTGGAGGTGTATATTATGAAAGCGTTTAGACTATTTGCAGTTTTCGTTCTAATCTTCGGGCTCTTTTGTGTTATCGGATGTGAGCCAAAACCGGCGGAGGAGGTGCCCGGCGTTACGGACACCGAGATACTGATCGGAACCACCGGCCCCCTGACCGGCCCCGCCAATGCATGGGGCGCCGTCCAGCGGGCAATGGAGACCTACTTCAAGGCGATAAACGCCGAGGGGGGGATAAACGGCAGGAACCTCAAGATAGTTATCCTGGATGACGGCTACATGCCCCCCAACGCCCTCACCAACGTGAAGAAGCTTGTCGAAGAGGAGAAGGTCTTTGCTATCGTCGGGGTCCTCGGGGCCGCTAACGTCGAGGCCGTAAAGGACTACATCGACAAGAGCGATGTTCCCTGGATCGGGGTCATCGGCGGCAACCGCTCCATATCCGAGCCGCCGCTGGATAATGTATTCGTTGGCTATCCCCAGTACTATCTGGGTGCGCAGGCGCTTGTAAACTACGCCGCAAAGGACCTCGGCGTTAAGACGATCGGCGTGTTCTACCAGAACGACGAGTTCGGCGGTGACGGGCTTGCCGGGGCGGAGAAGGCCGCAACGGAGAACGGCATCGAGGTGGTGGAGAGGGTGGCCTACGAGGTGTCCGACACCGATTTTTCCGCCCACGCCCTCAAGATGAAGCAGGCCAATCCTGATGCGGTTGTGATCTACGGCACCGCTAGGCACTCAGCCCTCTTTGTAGGAACCTGCGCACAGCTGGGATTTCTGCCCCAATGGCTGGGCACCAGCGCCATTTCCGATCCCGTTATGATCAAGCTTCTGGGCAAGGCCTGGGACGGCGCCATAGTGGCGAACTTCGCGCCGAATCCCCAGGGGGATTCCGAGGGAGCCTTATGGTACAGGAAGGCGCTGGAGGAGTACGCAGAGAGCGATGTGGACAAGGCCATAGGGACGTTTACCATAGCCGGCTTCTACTTTGCCGAGTACCTCGTGGAAGGTTTGAAGAAGGTGAAGGGCCCCCTGACCAGGGAGTCCCTTATCAAGTCGATGAACTCTTTCAAGAACGTTTCGGGAATGTTCATTCACGACGTGACCTACTCTAAAAAGGATCACAGGGGACAGACCTCCTTCTACCTTATGAAGGCGAACGCAGAGACCGGAGAGTTGGAGGATATAACCGGCTGGTTCTATCCCGCGGAGTGAGAAATTCGTATTTGATGGGCGGGGGACTCTCCCCCGCCCGCTTTCATCCATTTCTAATAAAGAGAACTGTTTGATGTCCATCCTGACCGTATCCAATTTGTCAATCGCCTTTGGGGGGATTTCCGCCCTCTCGGACGTGTCCTTTGAGCTTGAAAAGGGGCAGATATTCTCCATCATCGGCCCGAACGGGGCGGGAAAGACGACCATTTTCAACTGCATCAGCGGAAACTACAGGCCGGACGGCGGCAAGATATTTTTTAAAGACATTGACATAACCAAAAAGAAGCCCCACAGGGTTGCCAAGCTGGGCATCGCCCGGACGTTTCAGAACATCGAGCTCTTCTCCCACATGACCGCCCTCGATAACATCCTATTGGGCAGGCACCTCCATATGAAGGGAGGCGTGGTGAGGTCGATGCTCTCCTTTACCGAGTTCATGGCGAGAGAGGAGATAGAGAACCGGAAGGTCGCCGAGGAGATCATCGACTTTTTGGACCTCCAGTCGGCGAGGAACCAGTTTGTCATAAACCTCCCCTACGGCACGAGGAAGCTCGTGGAGCTGGGGCGGGCGCTCGCGACCAATCCCGTGATCATGCTTTTGGACGAGCCGTCGGCGGGAATGAACCTCGAGGAGAGGGAAGACCTGATGATCTGGATCAAGGACATCCGGGACGATTTCGGGATAACCATAATCCTTGTCGAGCACGATATGAACCTGATCATGAGCATCTCCGACGAGATCATGGCTCTGAACTTCGGAAGGAAGATCGCCCGGGGAAAGCCGGAGGAGATCCAGAAGCACCCCGAGGTTATAAGGGCCTATCTGGGGGAGGAGGAGGCCGCAAATGAGTAAGACCGACAACGTCAGGGGTGTTAAGAGTGGAGGTAAAGGGATGAGCAGGGGGGATGTCGTGGGAGGGTCGGGCTTTCTGGAGGTGTCGAACATAGAAACCCTCTACGGCAAGATAACGGCACTGAAAGGCATCTCGCTCACAGTCGAAAAAGGGAGCATCGTCACGATCCTCGGGGCGAACGGCGCGGGAAAGACGACGATTCTAAAGACGATCGCCGGCCTTCTCGAAGAACAGCCGGAGAAGGGAAAGATCGTTTTTAACGGCAAAAACATCGAACGAAAGAAAGCCGAAAACCTCGTCTCTCTGGGGATATCGTACGTCCCGGAGGGGAGGGAGGTCTTCCCGGAGCTTACGGTCAAAGAGAACCTAAGGATGGGTTCCTACAGAAGGAGGGACAAGGACGGCATCAACGCCGACTACGAGCGAATGCTTGAACACTTCCCCGTATTGGGGGAGAGGGGAACGCAGCTTGCCGGCACCCTCTCAGGTGGGGAGCAGCAGATGCTGGCCATCGCCAGGGGGCTGATGTCCCGCCCGAAGCTTTTGATGCTGGATGAGCCGTCGCTGGGGCTTGCGCCAATTCTGGTAAGGGAGATATTCGAGATAATAAGGGAGATCAATAAAGAGGGGGTTACGATCCTCCTCGTGGAGCAAAACGCAAACATGGCCCTTCACATCGCGGACTACGGCTACGTCCTAGAGACCGGGAGGATAGTCCTCTCCGACACCTGCGAGAACCTCATGGAGAACGAGGACGTCAGGGAGTTTTACCTCGGGGCTGTCAAGGAGGACTCGGTCAAGGGGTTCAAGCGCTACAAGAGAAAAAAGAGGTGGAGGTAGGGAGGGTTCGGTTTCGGGATTTGATATTCGATGGGCGATGGGTGGTGGTCGATGGGGTATTGGTAAGGCCGTGAGGAGAGGGGGGGATGGGGGGGAGGTTGATATTTGCTGTTAGCTGGTTTTTTAGATGAGGGGTGGAAGGGGACTTTGAGTGTTTGTGGTTTTTTAATGCTATTATAAATATATCTTATCAAATTACGGCGGACCGTCCTTGTTTGAACGAGAGGCTCTATTTAAAAGATAAAATCCTTTTCAGGAGGAAAATCTGTTGAAAGAGACCGAGATTAGGGATAATTTAGGGGACTTCAATACCGTCCCCGAATATCTTTACAGCAGGGCCAAGAGGGATAAAAACAAGGTGGCCATGCGAAAGAAGGAGTTCGGGATCTGGCACGACATATCTTGGGGGGAGTACGCTGAGAGGGCGAGAGAGGTCGCCAACGGGCTCTTGTCCCTCGGGGTGAAAAAGGGGGAGAGGGTGGCCCTTATATCAGAAAATCGTCCCGAGTTTCTCTTTATCGACATGGGGATTCAGACGACGGGCGGGATCACCACGGCGATCTACACCACCAACGCCTCAGCCGAGGTCCACTACATCCTCGACCACTCCGAATCCCGCTTCTACTTCGTGGAGGACGAGGAACAGCTTGACAAGGCCCTGGAGGTGAGGGACAGGCTCCCCGGCCTCGAAAAGATAATAATCATCGACATGGAGGGATTAAAGAGGTATTCGGATCCGATGGTCATGAGCTTCGAGAAGTTCCTCGAGCTGGGAAGGGATTATGCGAACAAAAATCCGAACGCAATAGATGAGAGGCTCAAAACAATCGAGGCGGACGACACCGCCCTTATAGTGTACACCTCCGGAACCACCGGTCCGCCGAAGGGGGCGATGCTCACCCACAAAAACATCATCTGGACGACCGATTCGCTCGGAAAGACGAATCCCATCTACAAAAGCGACGAGATTTTATCCTACCTCCCGCTCTCTCACATCGCCGAGAGGGTGATGACCGTATTCAACGGCATATACTTCGGCTATACGTCAAACTTCATAGAAAATCTGGACACCGTATCGGACAATATGAGGGAGGTGTCTCCCACCGTGGTCTTCGGCGTCCCAAGAATCTGGGAGAAGTACCACTCGACGATAATCATCAAGATGCAGGAGGCCACATGGTTCAAGAGGCTGGTCTTTAACCTGGCCATAAATGCCGGCATGAGGTATGCCGAGGCGAAGTTCTCACCCGGGGGGGTGCCCCTCGGACTGAAGCTCGTTTACGGCCTGTATCATTACGTCGTCATGAGAAAACTCAAGGAGCGTCTGGGGCTGGAGCGCGCCCGCTTCGTCATATCCGGGGCCGCCCCGATCTCGCCCGCCGTCCTGGAGTTCTACCATGCGATAGGGGTCCCGATGAGGGAGGTCTACGGCCAGACGGAGGACGCTGGCCCGGCGACCATCCACCAGGGCGACAATATCAAGCTCGGCACGGTGGGGCAGCCGCTCCCCGGCGTGGAGATAAAGATCGCCGAGGACGGCGAAATACTGGTCAAGGGGGGGAACGTGTTCAAGGGGTATTTCAAGAACAAGGAGGCGACCGCGGAGACTCTTATCAAAGGCTGGCTCCATACCGGGGACGTGGGAGTGATGGACGACGAGGGCTTCCTGACGATCACCGACAGAAAAAAGGATATACTGATCACGTCCGGCGGCAAAAACATCGCCCCCCAGTTCATCGAGAACAAGCTCAAGATGTCCCCGTACATCAACGATGCGGTAGTGATAGGCGAGAAGAGAAAATATCTCACCGCCCTGATATTGATAGACGAGGAGAACGTGACCAAGTACGCCCAGGACAACAGGATACCCTTTACCACCTACGCCAGCCTCTCCCGGAACCCGGAGATAGTAAAGCTGATCGACGGCGAGGTGGAAAAGGTAAACGACGAGCTTGCCAGGGTAGAGTCGATAAAGAAGTTCACGATACTGGACAAGAGGCTCGACCAGGAGGACGGCGAGCTGACCCCCAC
The DNA here is from genome assembly GCA_016929395.1 of Candidatus Zymogenus saltonus. Lineage (NCBI taxonomy): Bacteria > Deltaproteobacteria > Candidatus Zymogeniales > Candidatus Zymogenaceae > Candidatus Zymogenus > Candidatus Zymogenus saltonus. Next base: position 29,347 of record JAFGIX010000065.1, on the reverse strand, counting down.
CATGAAGGTGAAGCGCAAGCAGATAAACGAGATGTACAAGGACATCATCGAGAGCATGTACTGAATAGGTGATGCCCGATAGACCGATAGATATTAGATCTGTTCATTTAATTCTTTTGCTTTTTAGGGAAAATGGAACTGAAAGGGAGCTGAAAGAAATTTCATTGCGATTGGTTGGCCAGTCCATCGGGCGGGCCAATGACGCACCAATCGGGTCGCTTAAAAAAAGCGATGCCGCATAAATAGAAAACGTTTTTAATACCTGTTCCCCATCCTTCCTTTGGCAGGAACTGCCGTCCTAATTAATTCCCATTGTCTGATTGAGAAAATCTTTATCGACAGTCAACAGTTTTTTTAAAACTTGTGAGTGAGCGTTTGTCCGCGTCGCAAGATATTTAAAAAGAGAAGCGGAAAATTGGTTGAAATCTCTTGACGTATCGACAAAATAATGTAATCCTAATGAGAAATTTCACTGTTTACCGGAGTGACCGGAATATATTGAAAAGGAAATGGTTCAAGCTGATTATTTAGGAGAAGAGAAATCAGAGACACAGCAAACAAGAGTGGAGGTTCAATCTCAAGTCGTGCCAAGGGAACAGACCTTGTGGAAAGGCTTTTAAACGGTGAAAATCATGCGCTCTCCCGGCTGATCACCCTCGTGGAGAACAACGACCCCGGGGCGAGGGAGGCGATAAAGAGGCTTTACAAATACGGGGGAGGCGCCCACATCATCGGGATTACCGGTATTGCCGGGGTCGGCAAGAGCAGTCTCATCGCGAAGCTGGGTTTGGCGTACAGAAAACAGGGAAAGACCGTGGGCATAATCGCCGTCGATCCCACAAGCCCCCTGACCGGGGGCGCCCTTTTGGGGGACAGGGTCAGGATGCTGGAGCTCACGGGCGACAAGGGGGTCTTCATCAGGAGCATGGGCACGAGAGGGTCGTCGGGCGGGCTCGCCATCGCGACGAACGACGTGATCAATATACTGGACGCCTTCAAAAAGGACGTTATCATCGTGGAGTCCATCGGCGTGGGCCAGGACGAGATCGACATCGAAAACTTCGTCCAAACCCTGATTATCGTCACCATGCCCGGAGGCGGCGACGCCATCCAGAGCATAAAGGCCGGCATCTTGGAGTTCGGCGATATATACGTCGTCAACAAGTCGGATCGCCCGGAGGCGTCCCGTATGCTTTCCGAGCTCGAGTTCATGCTCCAGCTCGGGAATAGAGGAAACAAGGGATGGAAGGAGAGAATCGTTCAGACCGTGGCCACGATGGACCAGGGGATAGAAGAGCTTATCGAGGTCATCGAGGAGCACCGAAAATACCTCGAAAGATCGGGGGGGCTGGAAGAGAGAAGAATCAAGAGGTCGAAGGCGGAGCTTTTCAAGATCGTGGAGCAGATGGTGGACGATGCCGTCAAGGGGGCCATCTGTTCCGGCGGAGATTATTACGACCTCGTTCAGAAGATGGCATCGTCCGGGGAGATAGACCCCTACAGCGCGGCCGAAGAGATATTTAACAATATCGGCAAGGTCTGCGGTGCCTACAAGAAGGGAGTTTGAGGCGGTTTCTCCCTTAAGCGGCTTGAAAGAGTGAGATCCCGCGGCGACCTCAGGGAGTGATGACAAAAAAAAGGGGGGGGAGGGGGGGGGAATTGCAGACCGTTTTTCACAAAGCTATTTGTACGTGGGACACTGATTTAGGACGCGGCAAAAACAGTTATTGTATCAAAATCCATCTCTTTTGAATGTGAAGAGTAAATTGTTCTTTGAAACTTCGTACTATTTACTGAATCGCTCTTTGGCAAAAATATCAAAACTCCTAACGCCTTTGATAAAAACCTTTGAGGATAATAGGTCTCTCTCCTTATCTCCTTTATGTCAAGGCTCGGCAAGATTTTGATATGAAGATCGGGTACGACTCGGATTTTATTTTCTCCCTCCGCCTTAATGTGCCAAAAACCGGGGCCTTTCCGGCGGCCCCCACACCCGCCTTCCCTTATGCCGAAGCACGCCTCACAGGCCCCCGCCCAATTGGAAATACTATTTATGCCGCGGTTATTTATGTGTATTGTCATGCGGCGACTGGCGAGGATCACGGCTTTGAGAGGTGCTGGACGGCCGCCTCCCCATTAATTCATTTTCGGCGGCCGGAACCCGGATTGTCTTTAGCGGCGGGATTTTTTTGTCCTTACTTTTTTTATTGGAAGTCGCCGTTACCCTTTAATGAACCGTATAATACGAAAATTGTGACTGTAGAAGAAAAAGCGATTTTTTAAGACAGCTAAAGGAGGTAGTGTAGTGAAAAAGGTAGCAGTTATCGGTGTGGCCCAGACAAATTTCACGGCCGCACAGGATAAGACGGAGGTGGAGCTCTTCGCCGAGGCGGCGCTGGAGGCGATGGCCAAGTCGAATATCAAGCCGAGGGACATTCAGGCCCTCTTTGTGGGAAACGTCCTCGGGGATTTCTCCGAGGGACAGGGTATGGTTCAGGCATTTGCGGCGGAAAACATCGGCTGTTTCAACGTGCCCGCCAACAGGTACGAGGGCGCCTGCGCCTCCGCCTCGATGGCCGTAAGGGACGCCTTCATGTGGGTGGCCTCCGGCTTTTACGATATAGTCCTGGCGGGCGGCGTGGAGAGGGCCGCAACGATGGGGACCCCGCTGGCGACAAGGACGTTCGCCATGTTCAGCGACAGCAGATACGAATTCCCCAGCGGTATAACATTTCCGGGGGTGTTCGCAATGCTCGCCCACCTCTACGCCAGCCATTACAACGTCCCACTGAAAAAGCTCAAGGAGCAGATGGCCCAGGTGTCGGTCCAGTCGTACAAGTACGGGATGCATAACCCGAAGGCCCAGATGAGAAAAGAGGTAACCATAGAGGACGTCCTCAATTCCTTCATGGTCTCGACGCCGATTCAGCTCCACGACTGCTGTCCCTTCTCCGACGGAGGGTCGGCCCTGATACTGGCGTCCGAGGACGCCGCAAAGAAGCTGACCGACAAGCCCGTATATATTACCGGCGTGGGTCAGGCCTCAGCCGGGCCCCTCTCGAGCCAGAAGAAGTACCTCCCCAGGATATATTCGAGGGAGGTCTCCTCGAAGCTGGCCTACAAGATGGCGGGCAGGACACCCGATGACATCGACGTCTGCGAGCTCCACGACTGTTTCTCGATTGCCAGCATCATCGCGGTGGAGAGCCTCGGCTTTTTCGAGTTCGGGACATCGGGCGAGGCCTGGATGAAGGGCGAGGCCGCAATAGGCGGCAAGGTGGCGATAAATCCCTCCGGGGGACTGAAGGCCAAGGGACACCCGATAGGAGCTACCGGCGGCGGTCAGGTATATGAAATAGTGAACCAGCTGAGGGGAGAGGTGGAGCCGGAGAGGCTGGTCGAGGGCGCCAAGATCGGCATGACCGACACCCTGGGCGGCGACGGCGGAACACTCGTTAATATTATTCTGGAAAGGGGTTGGTAAAATGGAATACAAGCTGAGTTTCAAGGAGTTCAACAAGGCGCTGAAGAAAAACAAACTTCTCGGCCTGAAATGCGGCGACTGCGGCGCGATTAACGTCCCGCCGAAGATGGTCTGCTCCGAGTGTACCGGCACCAACCTCGAGATCACCGAGCTCTCGGGGAAGGGTTCCGTCAAGACCTTCACCACCAACTACGTGGCGGCGGAGGGGAGGGAGTGTGAGGCCCCGTATATAATTGTCATGGTGGAGCTCGACGAGGGCCCCTGGATCATGGGAAACCTTATCGACATCGCCCCGAACAAGGTGGATATGGACCTCATCGGAAAGCGGGTAGTCATGGGAGTCAAGGTATTCCCTGGAGACAAATACTCCGCGGGGGACATGGCAAGGCCGCTGTTCAGCTTCGAGGCCTGAGTTGCCCTGACGGGATTGCCGGAGCTCTCGATTCGGATCTGATGTCGGTGATAGCGGTCGGGGGCTTCGGGGCAATAAAAAACGGCGGATGATTTTTTACTTGGTGGGTGTAGCAGGAAGTGGTTTGGCAATTTGACGGGTGATGCCGGGGCTGTGGACGAGGAAGGGATATAAAGGCGATAAGGTGGCCGAAGGCGATCTGTCCGCCGAGGTTGAGCAGAGACGAGGTGTATGAGTTGAGAATATAAGCCATGTGTACAATGGGGATGCGGGAGCTTGACCGCACAATCCCTGATGCCCCCATGGGGAAGGTATTCGAGGGGGGGGAATATCAAAGTTGATAAAAAAGCAAGACTGATAAAAAGGACGCGGCGGGAGAGGGGAAACAGCCTTTCCACACAAGACATAAGACCGTATTGGTTGTTTGTGAAGGAGGCACGCCCTTAACTTAAGTTGCTTGAAAGCTTGGGACGTGCCCTTTTTATTTAGTCATAATAAAAACGGGGATGGATTTCAATCTACCCCCGTTGACGTTAAAACGATCTATGTCCAAGCTCCTTGCAATTTGGCGGGGGATATTGGTCGAGGGGCGAATCCCCCATCCCTCCCCAATCCTCCATCGGCCAATTCCGCTGTTTTCCCGTTTCCCCAAATTCCCGTTTTCCAACCCCCTGTAATATTGCCCGATCCCCTACATGTTATCACCCTCCACCCTTACAACATTGCCCCGATCCTTATTTGCCAACTTTCCAGTTGCCCGACCCCCTGAGCACTATTGTCTCATCCCCCCTCATCATATTGCCCAACCCCCTTCACAATATTGGCCCCAACCCCTACGCACGAAAAAGAGGTTAATCCTCTTTGAGCTCCTTGATGTCCTTGTAGAGGTCGAGGGCCTGGGGATTGCCCAGGGCGTCCTTGTTCAGCACCTCTTCCCCGTGGATGACCTTCTTTACCGCAAGCTCGACCTTCTTGAGGTTAATGGTGTAGGGTATGTCGTCCACGGCTATTACCTTTGACGGAACGTGGCGGGGCGTTGCGTTTTTCTTTATGTCGGTTTTTATCTTCTTTACCAGCTCTTCGGTGAGCTCCACCCCTTCCGCCATCTTGACGAAGAGGATCACCCTCACGTCGTTCTTCCAGTCCTGGCCCACCACGATGCAGTCGTTGATCTCGCCCATGTTTTCCACCACGCTGTATATCTCGGAGGTTCCTATGCGCACGCCGCCCGGGTTGAGGGTGGCGTCGGAGCGGCCGTAGAAGATGACGCCGTTGTGCTCAGTTATCTCGATGAAGTCTCCGTGGCGCCAGATGTTCGGGTATACGTCGAAGTAGGCGCTGTGGTATTTCGAGCCGTCCTCGTCTCGCCAGAAGTAGATGGGCATCGACGGGAAGGGTTTCATGCAGACAAGCTCTCCCTTTTCACCCACGACCGGCTTCCCATTAGAGTTGAAGGCCCGAACGTCCATGGCGAGTCCCCGACACTGGAGCTCGCTTCTGTAGACGGCCCCCATCGGGTTTCCGAGGGCGAAGCAGCCGTTCAGGTCGGTTCCGCCGGCGATGGACGAGAGGCACATGTCTTCCTTTATATCCCTGTAGACATAGTCGAACTGCTCCTCGTTTAAGGGGGAGCCCGTGGACATCATGCATCTTAATTCGGAGAGGTCGTACTTGCCCTGGGTCTTCAGCTCCTCTTTTTCCACGGCGGCCAGGTAGCGGGCGCTGGTGCCGAAGTGGGTCATCTTCACATCCTCTGCAAGCGTGAATAAAGCCCCCGGATCGGGATAGAAGGGGGAGCCGTCGAAGAGGATTATAGTGGCGCCGACGGCGAGCGACGTTGTAAGCCAGTTCCACATCATCCATCCGCAGGTGGTGAAGTAGAATATCCTGTCCTCAGGCTTAAGGTCAGAGTGGAGCATGAGCTCCTTCATGTGATGCACGAGGATGCCGCCCACGCTCTGGACCATGCACTTGGGAAGCCCCGTCGTCCCCGATGAGTACATGATGTAGAGTGGATGATCGAAGGGGACCTGCTCGAACTCGATTTTAAGGCCCTTCTCGTCCGACATAAAGTCTTTCAGGTGCACCGAGTTCCTGACCCCGCTGATGTCGGCGTTCTCTTCGGTGTAGGGTACCACGACGACCTTCTCGATGGAGGGGAGGTCTTTTAAGATGTCGGCGATCTTTTCGAGGGAGCTGAACTTTTTGCCGTTGTAGGAGTAGCCGTTGGCGGTGAAGATGAGCTTTGGCTCGATCTGTCCGAAGCGATCAAGCACGCCCTTTATCCCGAAGTCGGGGGACGATGACGACCAGATGGCGCCGATGCTCGTTGCGGCGAGCATCGCCATGATCGTCTCGGGCATGTTGGGCATAAAGCCGGCGACGCGGTCGCCCTTCTTTATCCCCATCTCCCGCATCGCCTTTGCAAGGCGGGCCACCTTGTCGTACAGCTCCGGGTAGGAGACGTGGACCAAATCCTGGGCCTCGCCCTTGAAGATGATAGCGGTCTTGTCCTCCTTCGCGTGTCTGAGGAGGTTCTCGGCGAAGTTCAGCTCGGCACCCACGAACCACTTGGCCCCGGGCATCTTGTCCCCGTCCACCAAGACCTTGTCGTATTTTTTTGAATGCACAATATTCATAAAGTCCCAGATCGCTTCCCAGAAGTCGGGGATGTTTTCGATGGACCATTCCCACATCGGATCGTAGGTTTTAAAGTCTTTGGAGAATCTTTCGTTGATATAGTTCATAAAGCGATACATGTTGGTGCCCTTGATTCTCTCTTCCGATGGCTTCCAAAGGGGTTTGTCAGATGTCATGTCATCTCCTAATAAAAAGTAATAGTAAACAAAAAAGACTTTTGAAGACTGATTGACTTCTCAATCAGTGTAGAATTCTAAAAAAATAAGGGGGTGTTGTCAAGTCAAAAGAGGAAATTGTTTGGAAAAGGAACCAACGAAGACAGGCCGCGGCATCTTCTGATACTGTGATTTAGAATATGTAAAAAATGTATAGAGAAAACGGATGGATACAAACCACTGCAAAAAAAGAAAGCGGCCATAAGGGGAAAAAGATGTCTGTTATTCCCCCATCATTTCCAGAAATCTAAGAAGGAGCATGACGCCGAAGCCGGTTCCCCCATTGGCGATCCAGTCGTATTCCTTTTCGGCCCGGGCCGTCCCCGCGATGTCTATGTGGGCCCAGGGGTGGTAGTCTCCCGCGAAGTGTTTCAGGAAGGTTGCCGCCGTGATGGATCCGGCCTCCCTGCCGCCACTGTTTTTGATGTCGGCGATGTCGCTTTTGAGCTGCTCCTCGTAGTGTTTGTAGAGGGGCATGGGCCACAGCTTCTCGCCGGACGCGGCGGACGCCGCCTTGAGCCTTTCCAGAAGCGCGTCGTCGGTGGAGTATATGGCGGCCACCTTTTTGCCCAGGGCGATTACCACGGCGCTCGTAAGGGTGGCGATGTCGATGATGGCAGTCGGCTCGTATTTCTTCGCGTAGGTGATGGCGTCGGCCAGGATCAGCCTTCCCTCGGCGTCCGTGTTCAATATCTCTATGGTCGTCTCGTCCATGGCGGTGACCACATCCCCCGGCTTTGTGGCGTTTGAGCCCGGCATGTTCTCCGTCGCCGGGAGGATTCCCACGACCCCCGTTTTGAGCTTCAGCCTTGCCGCGGCCATGACCGTCGTAAGGACCACCGCCGCTCCGCTCATGTCAGTCTTCATGTCCGTCATTCCCTCGGCACTCTTTAAAGAGAGACCCCCGCTGTCGAAGGTTATCCCCTTTCCGACCAGGGCCACGTTTTTTGCAGCCTTCTCCTTCGGGACGTACTCGATCGTTATCAGTGCGGGCGGTTCCTTTGATCCCCTGGCCACGCTCAAAAACGCCCCCATCTTCATCTTCTTAATATCATCAGCCTTGAAGACGTCGCAGATAAGCTGATACCTGAAGGCCACCTCCTTGGCCGTTCTTGCAAGGAGCCTCGGGGTCATCAGGTTGGGCGGCGCGTTTATGAGGTCTCTTGCGAGATAGACGGAGTCGGAGATGATCATCCCGGCCGTCGCCCCCTCTTCGATCTCGGAGCCGTTTGCCTTATCCATCCTGTAGTTGACAACCGTGATCTCGTCGATATGCTCCTTTTTCTCCTCGTGATGATCGTCCTTTATTATCTTGAGGAGCTTCTTTTTCCCCTTTATCGCCGTGTAGTCGTAAGTGCCGAGGGCGGCCCCGATGAAGACGTCCCCGGAAATCCGGGCGTCGTCGGCCCCCTCGATCTTGCAGCCCGCGGCGAGGTCAAAGGGAAGGGCGATCTTTTTGACCCCGATCGATTTTGCGGCCTTAGCCGCAGCCGCGGATACTGCCCGTATCGTGTCAAGGTCGATTTCCTCCCTCTTCCCAAGGCCGGCCAATATGATCCTCTCCGGGCCTGTGTCGGCCGCCTCGCCGTCAGGCGTTTGGTCGTCAAGATATATCGTCAGCGTCTCCTTCGGTCTGCCTTTGAAGTCTCCCGAGACGATAAGCCTTTTGATCTTTCCGTTGAGGGCGGTATCTAACATCTTAACCTCTTGAGAGAGGCCGTCTCCGTTGGAGAAGATCCCCACGACAAGCGCCCCGGTCTTGATCGTCGATAACGGCCCCTCGGCGATGGCGAGCTTTGGCAGCTCTTTACTGATATTTCTCTTCATTATAAGCTCCCTTGAGAGTCGTAATTCATGTTTTCAGCGGCGGCAAATCTAAATTTATTTAAAAATATCATAACTGAAAGATCTTTGGCTGTCCATATCAGAAAGGTGGACAAAAATATTGAAAGAGGATTCTTGATCTTTAGATAAATCGATTAAATATCCGGTTTTATACGTCCCACTCCTCCTCCACCACCCAGGTCTCCAAAACGCCTTCATCGATGTCCATAACGAACCTCGATGCCTTCCCGTACGTGGGGCCCTTGTGGGTTATAATCTTTACGGGATAGGTGATAAAGAGGTTCTGCTCTGCCCTCGTCGCGGCGACGTACATGAGCCTCAGCTCCTCCTCGAGGTCTTCGACGGAGTCCGCGGCGTAGGACGTGGGGAAATACCCCTCGGCGGCCCAGATGATAAAGACGCTGTGCCACTCCAGGCCCTTTGCCGAGTGGATCGTGGAGAGGATAAGCCTCTCCTGATCGGGGTCTTCCCTCGCGATGTCGGAGACGCTGTCGCTCGGGGGCTCCAGGGCCATGTCGGTCATGAAGGAGTCGAGGTCCCTGTACTTGCCGGTGATCACCGAGAGGTGTTCCAGATCCTGGAGCCGCTTCGGGTAATCGTCGTATCTCTTCTTGAGGATTGGGGTGTAGTAATCTATCAGGTGAGAGACGGCGTCGGCGGGGCTCATCTCGCTCTCCTCCAAGGTCGAGATCGCCCCAGCGAGCCTCGCTATCCCCTCCCCGTACCTCCTGTCGCCCGAAAAATATGAGAGCCCCTTCGACGTAACCCCCTCGGAAATGACGTGCTCCGAGATCTCCCTTGCGGCGGCGGGCCCCACACCGTCCACCAGAAGAAGCGCCCTCTCCAATCCCACGGCGTCGCTCGGGTTTGTCAGGATTTTCAAGTGAGCCATAATGTCCTTCACGTGGGCGGTCTCCATGAACTTGAATCCCCCGTACTTGACGTAGGGGATGTTCCGCCTCTTCAGCTCCATCTCGAGGTCAAAGGAGTGAAAGCCGGCCCTGAAGAGGACCGCGATGTCGGTGAGCGCCACTCCCTCTTCCCTCAGCTCCAATATCTTCTGCGCCACGAAGGCCGACTGCGTAGACTCGTCCGGAAGGGGTACCAGCGCCGGCGGTCCGCCCTTCTCCCTCTTCGTATAGAGGACCTTCGTGTATTTCTCCCTCGCCCTGTCTATTATCGTGTTTGCCAGATCGAGGATCGACTGGGTGCTCCTGTAGTTTTCCTCTAACTTCACTATTTTAGTTTTCGGAAACAGCTTCGGGAAGTCCATGATGTTCTTGAAGTCCGCTCCCCGAAAGGAGTAGATGCTCTGGGAGTCGTCCCCAACGACCATGACGTTTCCGTTCTCCCCGGCGAGGTACTTGACTATGTCGGCCTGGAGGCTGTTGGTGTCCTGGTACTCGTCGACGAGGATATAGGCGTAGCGGCCCCTCAGCTTTGCCGCCACCGGCTCCTTTTCTTTCAATAACCTCGCGAGATACACCAGGAGGTCGTCGTAGTCCATCAGCATGTGTTTCTGTTTGTACTCGGTGTAACCCGACAACAGCTCGTAGAGCTGATCGATCTCCTTTGCGAAGTGGGGAAACTCGGTCTCCACGACCTCGCTCATCGGGATGGACCTGTTTATCGATTTGGAGAAGATGTCCGCTATCGTCTTCTTCTTCGGAAAGCGCCGCTCCCTGACGTTCAGCCCCATTCCCCCCCTGATGAGGTTGATCACGTCTTCGGAATCGCTCCTGTCCAAGATGGTAAACGAGGGGGAGAATCCTACCTCCTGGGCGAACTCCCTCAACGTACGGCTGGCGAACGAGTGAAACGTCCCCCCTTCGACGCCGCCGGAGGTAGAGTCTATCCCGCTTCCCGTCAGCGCCGCCGCCCTCTTCAGCATCTCCTGGGCGGCCTTTCTGGTAAACGTCAGAAGAAGTATGGAGGCGGGCTTCACCCCCCGCTCGACGAGGTACGCGACCCTGTAGACGAGGGTCCTGGTCTTCCCGCTCCCGGCGCCGGCAATGATGAGGGACGGCCCGCCGCCGAACGTTACGGCCGAGAGCTGGGCGGGATTGAGGAGTTTTGCGTAGTCGATCGACATCGAGGATATATCGACCTCTATCGGCTGGCGCTTGATCGTGTACTTCTTCATGTAAATAAAATATCAGAATGTCGGCAGATTATCAAGTCTTTTGCTGACCTTGCCCTTTATGAACGATAGAAGCTGCTTGCCGGTGTCCTCAAGGCTTTTCAGAGATGTCCGTCTGGGCTTCAAGGGTAGAAATCTATTGATTTATGCTACTTTCAATGATATAAAGATATATAGGGGGGGCGAACATTTCGTCGGGAAAAATGAAGATCGATGCCGTCGAGAAGTTTATAGGTTTCCACCACAGGGAAATCATGAAGAGGGTGGAAGAACTGGAGAACTTCGGCCCCACCGATATCTGTTTCTTGAAGGGAGAGGTCGAGCGGGGCATTCAGGTGTTAAGGATGAAAAAGGTGGTGCCCCTTATGGAGATGAGGGGACTCTACATCGGGCTTATCGCGATAAGGGTGGTTGAGGTGGAGAGGGGTTACGCCTGACGGCCTTCTATATCGAATCGGGCATGGACACTTCTTGGACTCTCTTTAGTTAGAGTGGATCAATTCCCGGCATTTTTTATAAACAAGGTGAGGCAATATTATGAGTTCCGAAGGTAAGATGAGGGCCGATTTTCGGTCGGCCCGTACGCTCGCGCTCCTCGCGCTCCTTTCCGCGCTGGTTACCGTTGCAACGTTGGTGGTCAGGATTCCCATTGTCGCCACGAAAGGCTATTTCAACCTCGGCGATGCCCTTATTTTTATTGCGGCGGCGCTCTTCGGGCCTCTCTTCGGCATGATCGTCGGGGGAGTGGGGTCGGCCCTTGCCGACATGATCGGGGGGTATATCCATTTTGCGCCCTGGACGTTTTTCATAAAAGGGATCGAGGGATTGATGGCGGGGTTCCTGCTGGGATTTTTCAAGGTAAAGCCCTGGAGTGTAAAGGGAATCATCGTTTCGGCTTTTTCCTTTGCCTTGGCCGCGGCCTGGATGGTCGCCGGCTATTTCGGGGCGGAGTACATCATCTACGGGCTGGATTATGCGCCCCCCCTTGCGGAGCTTCCGTTCAACGTCGCCCAGGGGGGAATATCGGCCGCCGTGGCGGTCGTCTTGGTGCCGATCGTCGCCCTGGCGCTGCCCAAAAGGACGGATATCACCTACTACGGAAGGGGAGGGGGGTAGGGGGTTGGTCAGTATCAGCTTTGGGAAGGGTGGAGTCGGTTATATTTTTGGTGGGGTTGGTTTAACTTAGTAGGGGGATGGCTCCAATTTTAGGGAGGGGCGGGTCATTTTTTTAGGGGTGAGGTTGTAAGGGGGCGGTTGGGGGGGGCGGTCCCGATTCGAGGGATTGCCTTAAATCCGGGGGCGCTTGGCGGGGATAGATCGAAAGGTGCGGGGGAGGGCTGTCTAAATAGCTATCCCCCATTTTTTTAGGGCTGTGGGATTTTGACTTACCCGGCTATTTAGAAATTGTCAGCGATTTCTACAGTCAACGCTTTAACAGGTGATGTAATGGATCCGACAGAGAGGATTGTAGCCGCAATCGAGGGGAAAGAGACCGACAGGGTCCCGACGTTTTCGTACTACCTGGACAGCTACCCTGTGGAGCAGGTCCTTGGGAGGTCGCTTCTGGCCAGGAGCTTCATGCTCCAGAATCCGGTTGCGGGATTTTTTCTCAACACCCTCGGCAGGAGGTTCGGGGGCATAGTCCTGTACCCAGTCCTCGACCACCTGATGATGAAGAGCATCGAGGCGGCAGTCAGCCTCGGGTTCGACTCGGTGGTGGGACTCTTCGAGAGGATGTTCATGATATGGGACGCAAAGACGATGGCACGGGTTACCGGGTCGTTTTACGACATTTTGGACGACGGCCACGGAAACTCCTACTACATGTACCGGGGGCCCGCCATAGACTCCCCCAGGGCCTTCGACGAGTGGCCCTACTTCCCGGACATCGACGACCTTTCGCATCAGACGTACAAATTTTTCAAGAAGGCCCGGTCGAGATTCGGCGACAGGATATGTCTTCTGGGCCAATCCTCCTTCGGAATCCACGAGTCGATCCTCTGGTCGGTCGGCTTCGAGAGGATGGCCCTCTTCATAAGGAGAGAGCCCGAGTTGATAAAGCGGTTCATTCGACTCCTGGAGGAGATCGTCATGAAGACCAACATGGCGATGATGGACGCCGGAATCAGGGTCATCTTCGACGGCGACGACTTCGCCTTCAAGACCGGCCCCATGATGAACCCGAAGATCTGCAACGACCTCTTCGGAGACTCCTACAGGCGAATCACCAAGGCGGTTCACGACCGGGGAGGGAAGGTCCTCCTCCACTCCTGCGGGGACAACACCCAGATGTTCGACTACTTCATCGATTGGGGCTTCGACGGCGGCCACGCCTACGAGAACACCTCCAACGTGGATATTTTCGAGGAGAAGAAGAAACACGGCGGCGTCTTTACGATCGTCGGCGGGGTGGGGGTGGACTACCTCCTGACGACCAGGTCAAGGCCGGAGGAGGTGGAGGAGAAGGTTATCGAGCTGATCGAGCGTTGCGGCCCCGGCGGGAGGTTTCTGATCGGCCCGATCCACGACCACCCGGACATGGATATGGAGAAGGTAAGGCTCATGATTAAAGCCGCCCATAGATACGGGAAATACCCCGTAGCTAAAATGGGGTGAGAGAGCGCGGTCGCTTGGGACTGGATCAGGAATGAAGGATATTCCTGAAAAGGGCCTCTTTGGTTATTCTAATCCCTGTAATGCAAGTCACGTTCGAAATAATATCATAAAGACCGGTAACATGAAGGGGTGAAAAATGGATTTTACTGAAAGAATAGTAGCCGCTATCGACGGCAAGAAGATCGACAGGGTTCCTACGTTTTCGGCAAGCCTCGACGACTGGCCTGTGCAGCAGGTCCTCGGGAAACCACTTATACCACCGAAGCTTATTTTCAAAAATCCGGTCTCCACATTTATCATAGACAGGTGGGGAAGAAAGCTCAAGAAACTGCTCGTTGACCCCTTTTTGGGCAGCGGGCTGATGAAGAGGATCGAGGCGGCGGTGGAGCTCGGATTCGACTGCACCTGGGCGGTCTTTGAGGGAACCATTATGCTGTGGGATTCAAATACGCTGGCCAAGACCACCGGATGCTTCATGGACTGGATCGATGACGGCCACGGCAACATGTATTTCATGTACAGGGGGCCGGCTATCTCCACCCCGGAAGAGTACGATGCGTGGGAGTATCATCAGGATATAGACGAGCTTGCCCACATGGCCTACAAGTTTTTCAAGAAGGCGATGGCGAAGTACGGGGACAAGATATGTATCATAGGGGAGGTGTCCAGCGGAAATTTCGAGATAATACTTCAGATGGTGGGATTTCAGGCCCTGCCCATCCTCCTCAAAAAGAACAGGGAGTATATTCAGAAGCTCATAAAGTACAACGAAGAATATACCATGAAGACACAGATGGCGGTCATGGACGCCGGCGTCAAGGTTCTTTTGAAGGGGGACGACATGGCGTACAAGACCGGCCCCATGTTGAATCCGAAGCTGATGGACGAGCTCTTCGGAGATTTTTACACAAGGTACACAAAGACTGTTCACGACCGGGGCGGGAGGGTCATGATCCACTCCTGTGGCGACAACACCAAGCTCTTCGATTATTTCATCAAGTGGGGCTTTGACGGCGGCCACGCCTACGAAAACACCTCCAACGTGGATATTTTCGAGGAGAAAAAGAAGCACGGCGACGTCTTCACGATCGTCGGCGGGGTGGGAATCGACTATACCTTGACGGAGCGCTCAAAACCCCAGGAGGTGGAGGAGGAGGTAAGGCACCTCATCAAGATGTGCGCACCGGGGGGGAGGTATCTACTCGGTCCCGCCCACGACCACCCGGACATGGACATAGAGAAGGTCAGGGTCATGATAGAGGCCGTCCACAAGTACGGCAAATACCCGATATCGATGTAGTGATTAGATATAGCTTTTACCCATTAATCCAGTGTCGAAGTCGGTTTGTCAAGATGGTCTTTTTTATCTTGAATCGGCGGGGCCGTTCTTTGGTCATGCCTCCTTTTTAGGCTAGTCCTTGACCGGACTTCCTGCCGGGAAGATCGTCATCTTAGGGGCGATCAGACCCAAAAAATAACCGATGAGCGAGATCAATAATATATAGAAATTCATGTCCGGAATCTCAAACGGCAGATAGAAGACGGCGAGAAATCCAAGGATTATCATCACGGTCATATATGTCCTTCTCATCTCCCAAGTTTTCATCCTGTCCCAGCATATGTGGCAGAGGCTTACGAAGTTGATGATGCACGTAAGCGCGCCGGAGTTGATGACGTCGAACTCAAAGAAGTCGTCGAGTATCTCTACCCTGAACGGGATGTCGGTGTCGGTCATGTAGAAGAGCTGGTACAGCAGGAAAAAGCCGTAGGGGATCGAGGGGATTTTATACCTGTTGGAGAGGCTTCCGCTCCCGATTCCCATAACCATGATCGTGACCATTATCGAGAGGGGGGCCATGAATTGGATATTGGGATGGAGGTGAGACAGGTCGGACGTCTTGATAATAACGGCGCTAATGACAAAAATACTCGTCGGCGTCGCAATAGCGATCAGGTTTTTGAGTGATTTCATTTTTTAGTCTTCTGTAAATGGTATTTTGTCGAATATTTAACGAAAATTATACGTAAACCGCATCATTTTTCAAGAGAAAAAAGGTGAATTAAGCAAGGCCGGAATATTGAATTCTGCAATCTCTCTGTCGGCACAAAATCGTTTGCATGAGCGTTTCCAAAAGGGTAGAATATCCTTGGTAGATCTAAAGCGGTGAAAATCATTTTCCTATCCGCGATGAAAGGACAAAGATGATAATCCCGAGCCTATATCTCCTCCTAAAGCCCTCCTCCCACCTCTGCAACCTGAGCTGCGATTACTGCTTCTACAAGCGTGTGGCCGACGTCTACCCTGTGGGCAAGATGATGACGGTCGAGACGGCCGAGGCGATCATCAGAAAGACCCTCGAGATGGGGGCACGCCACAACTCCTTCACTTGGCAGGGGGGCGAGCCGACTCTTATGGGACTCGACTTCTACAGGGAGGTCTGCCGTCTTCAGGACAAATATAGGTCGCCGGGGCAGGTCGTCGAGAACTCGCTGCAGACAAACGGGGTCGTTATCGACGATTCGTGGGCCGATTTCTTGAAGCAGAGGAACTTCCTCGTGGGTTTGTCGCTTGACGGCCCCAGGGATATCCACGACCGTTACAGAAAGGACAACGCCGGCAAGGGGACGTACGGGAGGGTAATGAAGGCCGCAAACCTTCTGAGGGAGAGGGGCGTCCCGTTCAACATCCTCGTCCTGTTGACCGACATAAACGCGGGAAAGCCGGAGGAGATATACAGGTTTCTTCTCGACAACGACTTTACACACCTCCAGTTCATCCCCTGTTTGGAATACGACGAGGGGGGAAGGCCCCTACCGTACTCCATAACGGGGGAGCAGCTTGGGGAGTTTCACACCCGCCTCTTCGATCTCTGGATGGAGGAGGGATTCTTCAAGGTATCGATCAGGATCTTCGAGGACATCTTCATCTACCTCCTCGACGGAAGAAAGACCTCCTGCGGGTGGCTGGAGAGGTGCGGCTCGTACTTCCTCGTGGAGCACAACGGCGACACCTACCCCTGCGACTTCTTCGTATACCCGGAGTGGAGGCTCGGAAACATCGTTGAAGACCGGGTGGAGGAGCTACTGGCAAGCCCCCTGAGGTTCAGGTTTGGAGAGATGAAGGCGGAGCTGAACGTAAAGTGTAAAACCTGTCCCCATCTCGCCTTCTGCCGGGGCGACTGCACCAAGTTCCGGTGGGATGGCTTGTCCGTCACATCCGGATACGACAACATCTCGACCTTCTGCGCGGCGAGGAAGATGCTCCTTAACCACATCGAGCCGCACATCGAGGAGGTAAGGCGGAGGGTAGCCTTGGTGAGGAGCGGAGAGATCGATCCGTCGGGGCTAACGTTTCAAAACGTAAAGAGAAACGACCCGTGCCCCTGCAGGAGCGGCAGGAAATACAAGAAGTGCTGCGGAAGGTAACAGAAGGCAGTCATCGCGGATTGAATTTGCTCCGCTTTTTAAAATACTATAAAATATGTAATGTAAAGTTTTTTATCCTCCTTGACAATTTGAATATAAACACTATGTTATACTAAATTCATTTGAAATTAAATTATCTATCGAAGGAGTATGTCTATGAAAAAGAAGACAATTTCCGATCTCCTCAAGGAAAAGGGTGCCTCGATCCTCTCGATCAACGAGAACGTGGACGTGGGCGAGGCCGTGGCCGTGATGAACGTTGAAAAGGTGGGATCGCTTCTGGTGAAGGACGATTCGGGCAGCTACACAGGGATTATTACCGAGAGGGACCTCCTGACGCATCTCGGCACCTGCTCCGAAGACCTCTGCACCTATAAGGTCAAGGAGATCATGAGCAAAGACCTGATCTGCGCCTCTCCCGATGACACCCTGGACAAGGCGAGCAACGTCATGATTGAGAACAGAATCCGTCATCTTCCCATAGTATCGAAAAAGGAGGTCGTCGGGGTGATCTCGATGAAGGACATCGTAAACTTTATCAGGTCGGGCCTCGAGGAGGAGACCAAGTATCTGAGGGATTACATAACGGACGAGTACCCGAGATAAAGAGGATCGGCCGGCCGATTGCGCTGAGCTGGAGCTCAATATTTGAGATTGAATTTTTGGCTGGGGCTGCGGAGATATTGATATTCTGCTGGCGATATTTTGTTGGATCGTGAGGCATCGGCACGGTCAGGTTTTCTTCCGTCTTATTATTGACCGTCCCCTCTCCTTTGATAGTAAAAAATAGAACCAATAAATATTCGGGTGCTTGCTATATAAGCGGCACCCATATTTTCCAGGGCCGGAAACAATCTCGACCGATTCGCCTTGTTGATCCGGCGTTAAGATAATTTGCAGGGCACCCTTTTCTCAATGAACAGAAACTTCATTTAGGCGGCAAGCCCGGGATACAAATCCGCCGGCATCAACCCTTTTTCACGGTCGGCATTTTGTCTGTGAGCAAATTGTAGAGCCAGGCGATGATGAATCCCCCGATCAGGCCGTCGAAGAATCCCCAGGCCGCCCCTATAAGACTCCCGGTGACGCTGATCTTGTATCCGATGTAGATACGGCCGATCATAGTGATCTCCCCAGTGGCCCCCTCCAAAATTATGATCCACCAGGTGTAGAGGAGAACGGCGGCCGCCCAGACAATCGCGCACATAAGCGCAAAGGCCCTAACGTTCAGCTTCATGGTTCATTGCCTCCCGTTTTTGCTCATCTAAAAAATGGCCCCCATCTCGATAAAACCAATCCTCCCGACACGAAAATATCAGGCCTGTATCCCCGCCTTCTTCGACTGCTTTTTCCAGTAGCTGGAATAGACAAAATTTGCTTTTTTCTCTATCGGCATCGACCTCACGGTTTCAATCCACTTGTCCTCCGCCTCCCCCGCCCTTTTGAAGCAGTTCTCCGAGAAGGCGTAGAGCTTCTTAGAAAACTCTTCCCCTTTTCCCTTCGAGGCGCCCTTGAGGAGCTCTTCGCTCTCCTTCAGGAATTCCGCCTCGAGCCTGTCCCTCTCGTCCCGGTAGGCTTTCATCCTTTTCGGGTAGTCCTTGATTACCTCCCTGTGGAGCCTTTCGTGGCGCCACCAGAGGGTTGATTTATCGAACCTGCCGGTCGGCTCTGGGCCGACGTCCGGGAGCTTTCCCGCCTCGAAGTAGAACGGCTTGAAGACCGAGGTACAGGGGGCGGCGGTTCCCGTTATCCAGTGGGTGTTTATCTTGCCCGTAAGGTGGGACACCAGGGACCCGGTGGTCTGGCTTGCCCTCGGGAGGCCGTTTGCGGCGTGCATACATATCTCGTCCATGAAAAAGCGCTTCTGCGTCCTGTATTTTTCATCGTCGATGTTGTGGTCGCGAAGATAACTCATCATAGTGGGGGGGGCGATCTTGCCGGCCCCGCCGTCGATCATCTCCTGGGTTCTCTCGCATCTCTGCCTTGCCATCGAAAAGGTCGAGAAGAACCAGTCGGAATAACACCTGTCGAAGTCAAAATCCTCCCCCGACTTGCACCACCCCTTTTTCACGGCGGTCTCGACGAGGCCGGGAGACGACCTGTCGAACTCATTTCCTATGGTTATCCGGTTCGATATAGAGCGGACGCCTTTAACCTTTACCGCCGCCCACTCGTAGTCCGCCGTCTCAAACACCCACGCCTCCTTCGGGTCCGCTATGATAAAGGAGTTGTGATAGAGGAGCTTTTTGTCCTCGTACCCGGCGGGCCCCCCCTGGCCGTACCTCCCGAGGAGCTCCGCCATTACATCGAGGGCGCCCTCGGCCGTGTCGGCCCGCTCCAGGCCGAGCCTCAAAAGGTCCATCCCCAAAAGCATCTTCTCCTTTCTCATCGGGAGCTTGGTGAAGACCGATTCGTTTCCGATGACCACCCCCGCGTCGTTTGCCCCCATCTCGGCTCCCCATATCCAAAAGGGGCGGGAGAGAAGGACGCCCCGGGTCTCCACCGCCTGAGGTATCGTAATATAGGTAAGCTTTAAGTCCTCACCCTTCTTGTAGACCTTGGCGGGGTAATACTCGACTGCCTGAGCCTCGTTCGGCTCCCTGTCGCTGTTCTTGGCGAAGATGACGGAGCCGTCGAAGGTGGCCGCTCCCGTGGCTACGAATGTATCGCACATATCTCCCTCCAGAATTCTTTACTTACCCTATTATATACCATCGTTGAGGGGAAAAAGGCAATTAATTTCTTGACGGGAGCGCCGGTTTTAGAAAATTAAGCCCGAAATTTTTTCCTTGAAATAGCTGACCGTGCGTGTATAATATGTGCACTAATCCATTAATTCCAACCGATTGAAAATGTTTTAGGTCGATCCTCCATCAATCCATTAAAGGGGTGGGAAAATGCCAAAAACATTTCTCTCTCGCCTTGTCGTATCGACTCTTACCATTTTGCTGCTGACCGGGTGCGCTCATATTGCGCCGTCCAGGCTTGTATACAGGCAGCCGGAGCCTGTAAAAAATGAGGTCTGGAAACACGACGACGGCGATTACTTTCTGGCCGTGACGGTATCGACCGGCGGGAGCAGGAGCGCCGTGTGGAGCGCCGCGGTCTTGAGGGAGCTCTTCAAACAGGTGGAGCTTGATGAGGACAGGAGCATCCTTGACGAGGTGGACTACATATCGTGTGTCTCCTCCGGCAGCCTGTCGTCGGCGTACTACTGCCTCAAAAAGCCCCTCCACGAAAACAAGGACGAAGAGGACTACGATGAGTTCTTCAAGGAATTCATAGGTGAGATGAGCAGAAACATCGAAAAGAGCGTTTTCTTTAGGCCAAGGCTCTGGTCTCGGATACTGACCTCCCCGATGGAAAAGGCCTTCTTTTTGAAGAATGACTTTAACCTCTACTATTTGTCAGGCCTTACATTTGAATATCTCCAGAAGAGGACGGAGAGGGGGGACACGCCCGTTCTCATCGTCAACGGGACGGTTATGAACAGCGGCGACAAGTTCCTCTTCACGACGCTTCACCGCTCCAACTTCGCAGCCGGCAGCGAAGGCTATCTGAAAGGGTTCAGACCCACACCAATAGGAAATAGCAATGTCCCCTTTGAGAACAAGATATATTCAACCCTCTACGCGGAAGACCTCGGCATCTCCATTCGCGACATGAAGATATCGTGGGCTATTGCGTCTTCCATCAGCGCGCCTCCGTTAATAGGCCCGGTTCCCCTGATGAACCGTAAAAAGCTCCTTAAAAAGCCCGGGGCTTACTTCCACATAAGCGACGGCGGGGTCTGCGATCCCCTCGGCCTTGAAACCGTGCTGCAGCTCCTCGAAAACCGCATCAACGTGGACGAAAAAGATTACAGGGGGGCGATGATCATCGTGATAGACGCCCGCCGCAGGATCAATCAGAATGACACCATAGTCTCCGAGAATATCAAGGCGAAGGAGCTGACCTCTCGGACTAACCTGATATACTCGGGTCAAGCGATGTACCTGACTTACGTCACTTATATGCTCTCCCTGCAAAACGAGGAGCTCAAAAAAGTCAAGATTGTTCACATATCCCCTTACGTCATCGATGACAAAGAACTCATCGAGGAATTTGAGAAGATCCCCACACGGCTGAGAATCAAGAAGAAGGACGTTGAAATCCTTGAGAAGGCGGCTGTAAAAGTCGTGGGGAAGGTCAGGGACGAGATTATCAAGAACTTTGGGGGGGAGTAGGATGGCACCGTTGATGAGCTGCGGGACATAAATAACGGAAAAACTGTCATTGCGACAAGCGACTTTTTTGAATGGCGAGCGACGAGGCAATCGCGCGGCGTTGCCCGTAAGGGGTTTTAAGAAGAAGCATAAAATGTCATTTCCATGGGAGGCGGAAACTGTAATTATACTGTCATTCCCGCGAAAGCGGGAATCCAGCCTGTCCCTGCGTATGCAGGGGATTGATATTCTTTCTGGATTCCCAATCAAGTTGGGAATGACAGAACAAGGATTCCCAATCGGGTTGGGGATGACAGAACAAGGATTCCATAGGAAATCGGAAACCGTAAATATACTGTCATTCCCGCGGAAGCGGGAATCCAGGTTAATATTTTTTCTGGATTCCCGATCAGGTCGGGAATGACAGAACAAGGATTCCCGATCAAGTTGGGAATGACAGAACAAGTATTCCCAATCGGGTTGGGGATGACAAAACAAGGATTCCCGGTCAAGCTGGGAATGACAGAATAAGGATTCCCAATCGGGTTGGGGATGACACAGTATGAATGAAAAGTGTTGGCCGAAGAAAAACGCAAGAGAAATCGTGACTAATGCATGTAAATTTCATAACCTGGAGGGAGCCATGAAGCGTATAGTTTTTATGACGATTATTCTTCTCCTCTTTGCAGTATCGTTCATATCCTGCAGCGTCATTCCGGATATATTCACGATAAATAAATTGCCCGAAAAGGTTGATGAAAAATTCTCCGCCGCCGATGACGGGGACTTCTTCTTTGCGATTTCCGTTTCCGGCGGAGGAAGCCGGGCCGCTGTCTGGACCTCGTCGGTCCTGTACGAGCTCTACAAAGAGGTAAAGCTCCCCGACGGAAGGAGCGTGCTGGACGAGGTCGACTACATATCGTGCGTTTCCGGGGGGAGCCTCGCCTCGGCGTACTACTGCATGAGAAAGCCCGTGGTCGATACAAGGGAAAAGAAAGAATATGATATTTTCTTCGATAACTACACCGAAGACATGAGGAGGAACTTTGAAAAGGAGATCGTCTCCATATACAAGCCGTGGCAGTGGAAGAGGGTATTCCTCAAGGCGACGGATAAGGGGGTGATACTGCAGAGGGTTTTCGATAGAATGCTCACGGAAAGAGGGACAAAAAACTTCCGAGATCTTCACGAGAGACAGCTCAAGGTGCAGTGCCCCACAATCATAATAAATGGGACGGTTATGGACAACGGCTCCAAATTCCTCTTCACAACGCTGAGAAGGTCAGACTTCTTATTTAATACCTTCTCTAAAACAGAGGTGCCTGAAGAGACGGCGGCCGCATGGGAGTATATCTTGCCCGTCAAAGAGGAGGAGGGCGCCATGTTCGCCGGAGATATCGGCCAATCGATAGGTAATATGAGGGTCTCGAGGGCGGTGATGGGGTCCGCCAGCATACCCCTCCTCTTTGGGCCGATCATCATTGAGGGCGAAACGAAGAAGATGCCGGGGAAGATGACATACTTCCACATCAACGACGGCGGCATCGCCGACAATCTGGGCCTCGAAACCGTAATCCAGCTCATGTTAAATAGGTTCAGCGATCCGAATAAGAGATACAGGGGGGGGCTCGTGCTCATCATCGACGCCGGCCACCTAATCGACCCCAAGGACTCGACGTGCTCCATAGAAGAGTTCACCACCGGAAAAATCCTGGGCAGGAGCCTCGACATCTTCGATTATCGCCATAAATACTTTATCTACTACAACATCCTTCTTTTACAGCAGAACCCCGCCTTTAGAAACGTCCGCTTCGTCTACCTCTCTCCATACCTCCCATACCTCAAAGATAAAGACAATGGTAACGATGAAGATAATTGTAGCGATAAAGACAATGACAAAGATAAAGATAATGGTGAAAAGGAGCTCAAGAAGATCGGGACGAGATTCAAGATCGATCCCAAATCGGCCAAGCTCCTCGACGACTTGGCAAAGGAAGTCGTCGGAGATATGAAAGAGACTATCCTCCTGAACTTCGAAGGTAAGGATGCCCCTCGAAAATAGCCGTTCCTACGAGACGAAGTAGTAGGTCGATACGGCGATCAAAAACTGCCCCGAGTAGTAGGCGATAAGCGAGAGGCGGTCGTATTTCAACGGGATCCTGAACCTGTTTACACCCAGAACAATATCGGAGACCCAGAAGAGTACGCTGCCGATCGTAATAAGCCACGCGACAGTCTTCGGAACCGACGCCGAAAAGAGGCTGGCTGCCGCCGCCGCAACCATCGCCGAGATTATTAAGATGTAAAAGGCGACTGGAACCTTCATCTTGCCAAGTCCGGGATAGAGAAAGGCATATATAAATACACCGATCACGAATAGAACGAGGGCCGTCAGCAGAAGATGAGAGGAGTCGCCGCCGTAAATAAGAAACGTAACGGCGTAGACGACGTGGCCCAGAAGAAACAGGACAAGCCCTATAAGGAACGCCTTCTTCGACTCCATGAACATCAGCGCCATGTCGCCGCCGAAGCAGAAGACTAGGCCGATTACGATAAGAAGCGTGTACTGGCGGGTTGTCTCGGGAACCTTAAACGACAGGAGGGCCGTCAAAATGACCAACAGCGTCGCCACCGGCTTGGTGGCGTAGGTCCCCTTTTTCACCTTTTTCAGCTCGGATGTAACGAGGACGGCAACGAATATTGCGAGAAACGGGATAATATACACATAAGGGAACATGAGAAATTACTCTTTTATTTTTTCTATTTAATAATATATACTATTGCTATGGAGAAATTGCAACTATTTTAAGTCACCAAAAAAGGAAAAAAATGAAGCTAAATATATCGATATTGACCGTTTTGGCAACGCTTATCGTCTTTGCCGTTTTCTCAACGGCCGAGGACCAGCAATATGTCCTCTTTAAGAGCATGAAGTACGGCTATTCTATGGATATTCCCCTCGGGTTCAAAATGGACGGCAAAGAGGGGAAGTTCACATCGTGGAGTTTCAACCCCGGTCAAGGAGAAGAGGACTGCGGAACCGTGGTGCCGATGGTATCGGTTATCACAACGGAGATACCAAGGAGGTATTCCACCAAGACCTACTACCTCAACAAGCTGAACGGTCTGAAGGCGCTTATGGAAGAACCCGATTCCACACTGGACGATCTGGAGACAATAGAGTTCCCCGGGGGCTACGGGATCATGGTAAAGGACGTGATCAAAGACGACCCCCAGGCGGTAAACCACTGGTTCGTCCATTTCTACGGGAACAACATGGACTACTTCATCGACATCTCGGGATCATACTCATATCTCAAGGATAATAGGGGCGTATTCAAGCACGTGGTGGAGAGCTTCGCGCTGCTGAGATAAACAGGCTTGAGTTGTTTGAATATTAAGTCGCGGTTTTCGATTTATAGGACTTGACCGAAGTGCCCCTGCGGCCTCAACAGGCAGGGGGCAATGGAAAATTTGTTTTAAATGGGGGATTAATATTGAAAACAAAGCTGATAAGGAAAAAGAAGAGGATAGCGCTTGTGGCCCACGACGCCCGCAAGAGGGACCTCCTGGAGTGGGCGCAGTTCAACAGGCTTACGCTCTCGAAACACGATCTTTTCGGGACCGGCACCACCGGCAGGATGATAGAGGAGGAGTTGGGACTAAAAATAAGCTCCTTAAACAGCGGCCCACTGGGTGGAGACCAGCAGATAGGGGCCATGATCGTCAATGGTGAGATCGACTTTATGATCTTTTTCTGGGACCCCCTTGCCTCGCACCCCCACGACCCGGACGTAAAGGCGCTCCTCAGGATCGGGGTGCTCTTCAACATCCCCGTGGCGTGCAACCGCTCCACGGCGGACTTCATGATTTCTTCCCACCTGATGGGAGAGGATTACGAGAGAACGCTGATAGATTTCAGCTCAAGGATAAAGAGGGAGGTGCCGAAGCTGTAACTCCTCTTTCTGTTAGGCAGGCGATCTCGTTTAAGCAGGGTCTTGAGAATCATCGCGGCCTCGGCGCTCATAACCAAAAGCTCGGTTTTTGAGGAGCCTTGGCACTTGAAGGGCGTTTGGGATTGCAGGGGAGGGGGGAGGAGGTTTTTGGCCTGATATGTAAGGCACAAGATACGGCCGAGGATGTCAGGCTGTCCTCGTTTTTCAGGGGGGGTATTCCCTCATTTTTTAATTGTGTAAGGATTGGACGGGCAAGTTATCTTTATTGAAGAGGGCGTCCTCGTCAAGCCGATATAAAAAGCCCGAATGTTGACCCCGCTTCCGATAACGGTGTCAGGTATCGAGGTCGGCCCTTATCAGGATGAACTCGGAAAAGAGGGCCCTCGTTAGCTTCGTCGAGATTAACCTCGGCCCCAGCGCTCCCCCCCATTTGATCTCGCACCTCCTTTTCGCTTTTTCGGCCGACCTTACGATCATCCTGCGGATTTGGCTAAAAGAGTAGAAGCGGGCCGCGGCGAACAGGTCCTTTCCCCCCAATTGGTTTTTTATGTACCTCTTGACGTTCAGGGGGCCCCATCTGTTCAGAAAAGCGATAAAAATGGATTTGTCGGAGACCCTGATAAGCTCATCGATAACCGTCTCGGGATCATCCACAAATTCGATGACTGTAAAGAGGGCCGCCCCTGAAAAGGAGCGGTCTGGGAACGGCAGATCGTGGGCGTCTCCGAGGATACATCTTACGCCACCCTTCCTTTTCGCCTCGAGGAGCATCGCCCTGGAGGGGTCGAGGCCTGTCACATTGTAGCCGAGATCGATAAAGAACCGGCCGAAGTAACCGGTTCCGCACCCTGCATCGAGGAGCCTCCTGCCGCCGCCCCCACCCACGAGGGAGCGGATGAGACTTTTCTCTTCCGTGTCTATCTCTTTTCCCCTCTCCGTTTCAAAGTAGGCCTCGTAAGACTCCGCGACTTTCCTGTTGTCGAAGGGATTCTCTGCACTATCAATATTATCCATATTATCCATTTAAGCAAGCTCGGCAAGCTCGCACCTTTGAGTGAAGCTCAAAATTTTAAAATTATCTTACTGCCCTTACAAGTGTGGAGAAGACCCCGCAGCTTTGAGAGAGTTTTCTTTAAAGCAAGGGCGGATCACCGGTGTTATTTCGGCTCATGCCAGGGGGGGCAGGTGTTGGAGACCTTCATCACCATGACAACGGGGCCACTCTCACAGGCGTCGCCGAACGTGCCCTTAAGGACATCGAAGACCTTTTCCAGATCGCCCTCGATATGGGAGCTCATCGGTCCTGTGTGGATCGAAAGCCCCGACTCCTTGACGCTCTTGATAAAGGTTCGTATCGGCTCGAACGGCTCGTCTTTCACGAACGGGTAAAGGCTCACCTCACAAGATATATGGGTCATAGTTTCCCTCCCTTCGTTCTTTGAAGCTTTTGCATTATACTAAAAATATCTTCCGAAAAATAGTAAATATTTCCTCATGAACAAATAAAAGCATGCATAAAAATAATCATAAGAAATAGCACTATTCTTGACATTATCATACAAATGTGATAATATCATGAACAACTGTGTAGCCAATCACATCTCATTTAGCTTTATTCTACATTTCCTTTACTTTGATCTTACATCTGTTTTACCTTGGAATTGTATCTCCTTTGCCTTGATCCTGCATTTTCTTAATCGTTCTTGATTTCGCTTTCTGAGCTTCGGTTAAAGCCCGGCGCAGTTTCACTACAAAATACCTTGGCAATTTTTTTAACAATCTTAAGGAGGTCTGTTATGTCTGACGTTATGATATTTTGGGACCCTATGGGACAGCAGCTTGATTCGGTGGGAACGACGAAGTATATTAGGGCAACGGACGGTGATACTCCTTACGTATCGACATCCATCAGGTTGTTGAGCATCGAAACACCGGAGGTCCACTATCCCGGGAACCAGAGGCCCTCTAATCAGAATGGAAACCTGGCCCAGCTGGCGGAGTGGATAAAAGAGGGGAAGGCCCCCATCGAAAAGGAGCTCGGCAAGTTTCTCCTGCCGAAGCTCGAGACGGGGAAGGCGGGGACCCTCCAGGAGGACCAGGGTGAGGAGGCATCCCGGAAGTTCACCGATATGGTGGAAGAGAAACTGAAAAGGCCAAGCGGCAAACCGAGGAGCGTCTTCATTATGGCCGCCGACGAGCATTTCGATCAGTACGGCAGGCTTTTGGCCTACATGGCGCCTTCGTACAGCGCGGAGGAGAGAGAGACCATGACGAGGGAGGAGCGGGCAACATTCAACCTGCTGATGATAAAATCGGGCTGGGCGGCGTCCATGATGATCTATCCCAGCCTCCCGAGGCACGTTGACCTTGTGATGTTCTACGAGGCCGCAAATAAGGCGTACAAGGGAAAGGCGGGATGCTGGTCCGACAAAAAGTCCCTGACAGGATACGAATTCAGGATGTGCGTGAAGCTCTTTAACATAACAAAAAATATCGTAGAGGGGAGCAAGATGAGCACGGCGGACAGATATGCATGGATAAGCCGCTACTGCGTCGATATGACGACGAGGAAGATCTACAATCCGCAGGATTACATCAAGGTCGAGCCCTTCAAGCGCATCTTCGTATGGCCCGACGACGTCTCCGAGGCGGTCGGAACAATGAACCTGCTCCCTGGGGATTGATGCCTTAGGATTAATGGTGCCGACGGGGGCAAATAGTAATTTCAATAAAAGTAAAAAATATTACGGCCCGGGCTTGCAGTCCGGGTTTTTTTAATATATACTTTCTCAATTTAGAAAAGAGGAGAGAAGATGAAAAGTTATAAACGCGGTTTTATACGATCGCTTCGACCGATGATCCTTTTGTCGATGACTATTTTTGTCGCCTTGGCGTGCAGCTATACGCCGAAGATCGTCGATGCAAACGGACTGGTTTCCGAGAGGAGCATCGCCAGGATAGAGAAGGTGAACCTCGGCGGGGTGGATCAGTGGATTGTAATGAGGGGCACCGATGTGGGGAATCCGGTGCTTCTCTTCATCCACGGAGGGCCGGGTGTGCCCACAACCCCCAGTGTGATCAAGGACAACGGCGATCTGGAGTCCGATTTCGTGGTGGTCACCTGGGATCAGAGGGGGGCCGGTAAATCGTATTCAAAGGATATACCGCCGGAGTCGATGACCGTGGAGCAGATCATCTCGGACGCCCATGAGCTTGTCCAGTATCTGAAGAAAAAGTTCAATACCGACAAAATATATATTGTCGGCCACTCCTGGGGGAGCATCCTCGGAATGTATCTGATAGACAGATACCCCGGGGATTTCTACGCCTACGTGGGTATCGGCCAGTGCGTGGACGGCGCGAGAAACGAGGCGCTCTCGTACGATTTCACGCTGCGGACGGCGGAAAAGACCAATAACAGAAAAGCGCTGAAAGAGCTGAATAGGATAGGCCCACCGAAAGACGGCCTTTACAAAAACGGTTGTGACGATCTCCTCGTTCAAAGAAAGTGGCTTACGAAATTCGGGGGAGCTTGCTATGGCAAAAGCAGTTATAGAAGTTTATATATAACATATATCTTCAATGAGGAGTATACGATATTTGATTCGCTTAACGTTATGAAGGGGCTGAAATTCTCTCTTCCTCTGATGTGGGAGGATGTGATGAAGATAGACTTCATGACCGAGATCGAAGAGGTGGAAGTCCCCGTCTACTTCATGATCGGCAGGCACGACTGGAACACCCCCTTTGAGCTCGCCGAGGAATATTTCGAGGCGCTTAAAGCTCCAAAGAAGGAGTTCATCTGGTTTGAAAGATCAGCCCACAGCCCGTGTTTCGAGGAGCCTGAGAGATTCAACAGACTTATGGTGGAAAAGGTCAAGGCCGAGACGTATAAACGGTGATTTCTAATAACAAATGAATTGGAGTTGTAATTATGAGCAGGACGGAAGATGCGGTTTCTCAATTTGAAAAGGGTTACAACTGCGCCCAGGCGATCCTGTCGACGTACGGGGTGGAGCTCGGCATCGACCTCGAAAGTGCGCTCAGATTATCCTGCGGGTTTGGCGGGGGGATGGCCAGAATGGCGGAAACATGCGGGGCGGTGACCGGCGCCTTCATGGTGCTGGGGCTGAAGTTCCCTTCCTCGAAGGGTGGAGATTTCGACGCAAAGGAAAAGACCTACGAAGCGGTCCACCGGTTCGCGGAAAAATTCAACGCGAAAAACGGGTCCATCGTCTGTAGAGATCTACTTGGTTGCGACATCGGAACGGAAGAGGGGCGGAGTCTCGCCGTCGACAATCAGCTTTTTTACACCAAGTGCCCGGGGTTTGTCAGGTTTGCGGCGGAGATCATCGAAGAGATGCTTTAGGGGCGTTATTTGAACGAAAAGAGATAATGTTGAGGAAAT